>JAGAPM010000020.1 GCA_017623265.1 Lentisphaeria bacterium
GCTTGCGATGGCGCTTGCGAAGATCTCAAGGCTGCTCTCTCCAATGCCATGAACTACTGGGATAACTCCAAGTGCGAAGAAGCCATCGCTGCTCAGTCCGCCGCAAAGGCTGCTGTCGCCAAGGCTCTCGCCGGTTGCGAATGCCCGGATGGCAAGGCGATCCTCTCCAAGATCAACGAACTCTCCGACTACTTCTGCGATAAGTCCGTCTGGATCATCGGTGGTGACGGCTGGGCAAACGACATCGGCTACGCCGGTATCGACCACGTTGTCGCTATGGGCAAGAACGTGAACATCCTCGTTCTCGACACGGAAGTCTACTCCAACACCGGCGGTCAGTCCTCCAAGGCTACCCCGACCGGCGCTGTCGCCAAGTTCGCGGCAGGCGGTAAGAAGACCTACAAGAAGAACATGGGCTTCATGTGCATGAGCTACGGTTATGTCTACGTCGCCAGCATCGCTCTCGGTGCCGACCGTAACCAGACCCTCAAGGCATTCCGCGAAGCTGAAGCATACAATGGTCCGTCCATCATCTTTGCTTACGCTCCCTGTATCGCTCACGGTATCGACATGAGCAAGACTCAGACCGAGCAGAAGCGTGCTGTGGACGCCGGCTACTGGCCGCTCTACCGCTTCAACCCGGCTGCTGAAGTTCCCTTCAGCTGGGATGCCAAGGCTCCCACCGGCAGCTATCAGGACTTCATCCGCAGCGAAGGCCGTTACAAAGCCCTCGTCAAGGCGAACCCCGCCGATGCCGAAGCCCTCTATGCTCAGGCGGAAAAAGACGCTGCCAAGCGCATGGCGTTCTATCAGGAAGTCGGCAAACTGATGTAAGCCGATCCCCTGTTCAAAGAACAGAACCCGAAACGGGACCGATCCAATGGTCGGTCCCGTTTTTTTTGTGTCCTCCCTTGAAAAATGAGGAAGACTGTGCTATATTTACTCAAGAGTTTACAAATATTTTTGAGAAGGAGTGAATCTCTTATGAGTATGCCTGAAATCCCTATCCCCGAAGGGCTGGACACCAAACGGTTTCTGCTGTCGGACAACGCACTGACATATCTGCCGGAATTCCTGAAGGAAGTCTTCCCCGGAAAGTCTGTCTGGCTGGTCGCTGATGACAATACATGGAAAGCAGCCGGCGCCCGGGCAAAAGAATATCTGACTGCCGCCGGCATGACGCTGGAAAAAGAATACATCTTCCCCGGTACGCCCAAACTGCATCCGGATCACGATCATTCCGTCATGCTTGCCGGGATCATGCCGGAAAACTGTGTGCCGGTCTCCATCGGATCCGGCGTGATCAACGACTTGGTCAAGTGTGCCTCCGGCATCAAAGAAGTTCCCTATTGCTGCGTACCAACCGCATGTTCCGTGGATGGTTATACATCATCCGGTGCCGCTCTCTCCAAAAACGGAACAAAACAGACGGTCAAATGTCCGCCCCCGTGGGCTGTCTGCGCAGACAGCAGCATCCTGATGACGGCACCCCCCGAGATGCTCGCTTCCGGTTACGCTGATCTGTTGACCAAGATCCCCGCCGGTGCCGACTGGATCATTGCCGATGAACTGGATGAAGACCCCATCCGCGAGGATGTCTGGGCGCTGATTCAGGGGAATATCCGCAAATGGGTGTCCGATGATAAAAATTTGCTGAACATCTTTGAAGGCCTCGCCGCCACCGGTTACGCCATGCAGATGTTCAAGGACAGCCGTCCCGCTTCCGGCGCCGAACACCTGTTCAGCCATATCTGGGAAATGGAAGGGCTGATGTTCAACGGCGAAGACGTCTCCCACGGATTCAAAGTCGGCGTGGGCTTGCTCGCATCCACCCTGCTGCATGAATACATTCTGGAAAACGATATCGATGAGATCGAACTGCCCGAAGGTTTGACCCGTACCGAACGGGAGGCGGAAGTCGATGAGCTGCTCAAGAAGGGCTGCTACGGAGCTGCACCCCGGGAAACCGCCCTCAAAAAGTTCAAGGAAGGCAGAGATCTGACCGTCCGCCGGAACGAGATCCGCGCCTGCTGGAAACGCCTGCAGGAACGCCTGAAAGAACAGTGCATCTCTTATAAAGACCTGCGGGAAATGCTGAAAAATGCCGGTTGCCCCGTCACCGCCGCCGGCATTGGACTGGATCGGGAACAGTTCCTCCATGGTATCCGGACTGCACAGCTGATCCGGATCCGCTACACCGTGCTGGATTTTCTGTACGAAGCCGGTCTTCTGGAAGACGCCATGAAGAAACTGGACATCATGGTCAAGTAAACAACGATCCGGCGCACAACAGCGCACGGCACAGCCCCGCCCCCGGTCCCGCTTGCGGTTCCGGGGGCGGGGCTGTGCCGTGCGCGTCATCCTTGCCTTTTCCGGCCACAAAAAAACACCACCGGATTTTCCGATGGTGCTTTCGATTCGCATTGCGAAGGAGGCTCAGCCTCTGCGGCGCTGGACGCGACGCTTCTTTTCGCTCGGCTTTTCAAAGTGTCTCCGGTTGCGGAGTTCTTTGAGGGTACCTTCCTTGTCCAGTTTCTTTTTCAGACGGCGGAGGGCGCGTTCGATGGGTTCACCTTTTTTCAGGCGCACTTCTGTTGCTTCCATTGTGTTTCACCCCCCTTCGATGCAGTTGCAAAATTCATATTCATTCTTCTTTTGTCTTCTTATTCGTTTGTGAAGCTGGCTTCATCGGCGAGCAGGGCGCGCAGTTTGGTCAGAGCCTGATTCTGGATCTGGCGTACGCGTTCGCGGGTTCTGCCGATTTCCTGGCTGACTTCTTCCAGTGTTTTCGGGCGTTTGCCGTCCAGACCGAAACGCATCTGCAGGATCATCCGTTCCCGGATATCCAGTTCGCCCAGCAGGGAGATCAAACGCTTCACGGATTCCACATCGCCAAGAATTCGATCCGGGGTCATGGCACCGCGGTCCGGAATGATATCCTGAAACTCGCCGTCTTCGCCCTGCTGAATGGGATCATGCAGAGAGAAGGTACGCAGATCTGCAAGACGCAGACCGGCAACGGTCCGTTCGCTGTATGCAAGATTTTCTGCAATTTCGGCATCCGTCGGCTCGCGTCCCAGTTTTTCTGCCAGTTTCATACGCACGGACTTGATCTTATTGATCTTACCGGCAGACTGGACCGGAATACGGATCGTGCGGCTCTGATTTGCCAGCGCACGGCGCATGGACTGCTTGATCCACCATGCAGCGTAAGAACTGAACTTGGCACCCTTGGCGGGATCAAATTTTTCCACAGCACGCATCAAGCCGATGTTGCCTTCGGAGATCAGGTCCAGCAGCGGAAGACCAAGCCCCTTGAAATCGTGTGCGATTTTTACCACCAGACGCAGGTTCGCCTTGATCAGCGTGGACCGGGCTTCATCGTGGGCGGAGTTGTCTTCACCGTGGATTTTTTCCGCCAGATCGACTTCCTGTTCTTTGGTCACAAGGGAGATTTGACCGATGTCGTGCATGTACACTTTCATCGTATCATTTTTCGCCACAGAGCCGTGTTTTGCGGCAACCTTGGCGTTTTTCTTATCCAGCTGCGGATCTTTATCCGGCGTTTCCACCAGTGCGGCAAGATCGATATCGTTTACATCTTCTGCTTCACTGATCTCTTCCGTTTCCGGATTGACCATTGCAAGCTGCTTCTTTGCCAGTTCCATGGCAAGTGCTTTTTTCTCAATGAGTTTAGCCTGCTCTTCTGCAGAAAGTGTATCTTCCAGATCAACCGGTTCAATTTCCTGAACAGGAGCTTCTGCCTTCTTCGCCGGAGCGGCAGCCGCCTTCTTTACGGGCTCTGCTTTCTTCACGGGTTCGGCTTTCTTGACTTCCGCCTTCTTGGGAGCAGCAGCAACTTTCTTTGCTGGTTCTTCCTTCTTGACTTCCGCCTTCTTGGGAGCAGCAGCAACTTTCTTCGCTGGTTCTTCCTTCTTGACTTCCGCCTTCTTGACGGGTTCGGCTTTCTTTGCCGGTTCCGCTTTCTTGACGGGTTCAGCTTTTTTCGCCGGAGCGGGAGTAGCTTTCTTTGACGGTTCAGCTTTCTTCGCCGGAGCGGGAGTAGCTTTCTTTGCCGGCTCCGCTTTCTTGACGGGTTCGGCTTTCTTCGCCGGAGCGGTAGCCGCTTTCTTCGCCGGTTCCGCTTTCTTGACGGGTTCGGCTTTCTTTGCCGGAGCGGTAGCCGCTTTCTTGACGGGTTCGGCTTTCTTTGCCGGAGCGGGAGTAGCTTTCTTTGACGGTTCAGCTTTCTTGACTTCCGCCTTCTTGACGGGTTCAGCTTTTTTCACCGGAGCGGTAGCCGCTTTCTTCGCCGGTTCCGTTTTCTTGACTTCCGCCTTCTTGACGGGTTCGGCTTTCTTTACCGGAGCGGGAGTAGCTTTCTTGACGGGTTCAGCTTTTTTCACCGGAGCGGTAGCCGCTTTCTTGACTTCCGCCTTCTTGACGGGTTCGGCTTTCTTCACCGGAGCGGTAGCCGCTTTCTTCGCCGGTTCCGTTTTCTTGACTTCCGCCTTCTTGACGGGTTCGGCTTTCTTGACTTCCGCCTTTTTTACCGGAGCGGGAGTAACTTTCTTTACCGATTCCGCTTTTTTGACTTCGGCTTTCTTCACGGGTTCGGCTTTTTTCGCCGGAGCGACTTTTTTGGCTTCCACCTTCTTTGCGGGTTCCGCCTTCTTCGCCGGAGCGACTTTCTTGACTTCCGCTTTCTTCACAGGTTCTGTCTTTTTGACAGGTGCCGCTTTTTTGGCAGGTTCTGCTTTTTTAGCGGTCGCAGGAGCAGTCACCTTTGCAGGTGCCGCCTTTTTTGCGGGGGCAGTGGCTGCCTTTTTGGAGGCTTCCGCTTTCTTTGCCGGTTCCGCTTTTTTCGCAGTTGCAGTCTTCTTGGACTGTTTTTCAACCACGGCAACAGATGTTTTCATCTTTTTTGATGCAGATTTCATCCGTTTCTTTTACTCCTTGCTCTTTACCTTGTCGAAATTTGTAGTATATTACCGGTAGAGACTTTTCATCCGCCGGGGAATGTCCTGACAGACATTTGCCCATGCCGGAAAGAGTCTTTTGCCGAAGATGCATATCTTATTATTATAGCACAAAAGCAGAAAAAGTCAATAGGGTAATATGAGAAAGACCGGAAAAAAAGCAATTTTTCCAGTGCGGGATATGATTCCCGGCTGGCAGCATTTTCTCGGACCGGCGGTTCCGGAATCGGCATCTCTTTTTGTTGCCATGCTTTATGCGGCGGAGCCGGGAGCGCCCCTGACGATCCTTGCACCCGATGCTGCTCAAGCAGAACGGATCACTGCTGAACTTCCCCTGTGGCTCAAAGCGCTGGCTTTGGAGGCGGAGGTCATGCTGCTGCCGGAAGGAACGATCCGGGCAGATCAGGTGACAACCGAAAACGATTCACCCCGTTCGCTTGCCCTGGCGCGGATGTTGACTGCACCTCCGCAGATCACGGTGGCATCCATCGGAGCGGCTCTTTCTGCTGCGCCCGCTCCGGAAAATCTCCGCAATGCGACGATCCAACTGCAGGTGGGTGATACCTTCTCCATGACCGATCTCGCCGGAAAACTGGTGGATTTGGATTATGATGATGAACTGGAAGTGACCATCCCCGGCGAATTTGCCCGCCGGGGCGGACTGATGGATGTTTTCTCGTTCTCTGAAAAACGACCGGCCAGACTGGAATTTTTCGGCGATGAGATCGATTCCATCCGTTTGTTTGATCCTTCCACTCAGCTTTCCGTGGAAAAAGTGAACCGCTATCAGATCATTATGCGTGCCGGTGCCGCGGCGTCCAGAGATTCGGAATCGGATTTCCTGGACTATGTCCCCGGCAAAACGGTTCTGCTCTTTCCAGCGCTTGCAGAACGGCATCTGCAGCGTTATGGAAGCGAAAAACAACAGGCGCGTTTCCGGGATTTCTGCAGTCGGGATGGACTTTGCCGGATCCTGGACAGCGTGGAGGTGACCGAGTTTGATAATGTCTTTCAACCAAAATGTTTTACGCTGGATGCTCTGATCCGTTCCGCTCTGCCGGATGATGCCGTGGAAGACTATACTGAACGGATCCGGCAATGGAACTCCGGGATCATTGCCCGCTGGATCGATGATGGGATCCGGATCGTTGTCAACGGAAAAAGCGAGTCCGATCTTGTCCATCTGCGGGAATGGCTTACAGAAGCCGGTCTGCCTGAAGACGGAAAATCGCTGGCTGTCCGGATCGGAGATCTGCCTTTCGGGATTTTTCTGCCCGGTCTGAAACGGGCATTCCTTACCGAACGGGAACTTTTCGGGTTGACTGCCAAGACTGCCCCCCGCCGTATCGCTCCGGATCAGGAGAACGGACAGGAGAAGCACCTCCGCACCGGCGGAGAGGATTTGAGTGCCTTTGCGGAACTGGATGAAGGCGATTATGCGGTCCATATCCAGCACGGGATCTGTATCTACCGGGGACTTTCCGTTGTGTCCACCGGCGGAGCAACGGCAGAAATGATCTCGCTGGAATTCGATGACGGTGCCATGATGCATGTTCCGCTCTGGCAGGCTCATTGCATCAGTAAGTATATCGGCTCAAAAAAGACGGTTGTTCACCTCAATAAACTTGCTTCTGCCAAATGGGGCAAGACCCGTGCCGCCGCCGCACGTTCTGTTCAGGCTTTAGCGTATGGCATGCTCCGGATGCAGGCGGTCCGGAAAACAGTCCATACCACACCGTATCCCGCCGATGGACTGGAACAGCGCATGTTCGAGGAAGCATTTCCTTTCCGGGAGACAGCGGACCAGCTCCGGGCTGCGGATGAGATCAAAAAAGACATGGAATGTGCCCGCCCCATGGACCGTCTGCTCTGCGGGGATGTGGGTTTCGGAAAAACAGAACTTGCCATGCGTGCGGCATTCAAGGCGGTCAGTGCCGGCAGACAGGTTGCCGTGCTGGTGCCGAGCACGGTCCTTGCTCAGCAGCACTATTACAGTTTTCTGGAACGGTTTGCCGGGACGCCGGTCATGATCGAGCAGTTGAGCCGGTTCCGTACAAAAGGAGAACAGGCGGAGATCCTGCGGCGTCTGCGGGAAGGATCTCTGGACATCGTGATTGGAACACACCGGCTCGTGCAGGAAGATGTGCGATTCCATGATCTGGGGCTGATCGTGATCGATGAAGAACAGCGTTTCGGCGTCCAGCACAAAGAACGGCTGAAACGTCTCCGGGTCTCCGCCGATGTGCTGACCATGACTGCAACACCCATCCCCCGGACATTGTACATGTCCATGTCCGGTATGCGGGATCTTTCCACCATTATGAGTGCGCCGGTCCAGCGGCTGCCCGTCCGGACAATCGTAGCCCAGAGCGAAGAAAATGTGATCCGCACCGCCATCAGCCGGGAATTGGAGCGGGGGGGACAGGTGTACTATCTGTACAACCGGGTTGCCACGATCGAAGAAGAGGCTGCAAAAATCCAGATGATGTTCCCCGGCGCCCGGATCGGCATCGGACACGTCAAGATGAATGAACACGAACTGGAAGACGTAATGAGCCGGTTCATCGAGGGCAAAATGGATATTCTTGTCTGCACCACCATCATCGAATCCGGGCTGGATATCCCCAATGCCAATACCATTATCATTGACCGTGCCGACCGGTTCGGTTTGGCGGAGCTTTATCAGCTTCGCGGGCGTGTGGGACGCTGGACCCGTCAGGCGTATGCGTACATGCTTCTGCCGAAAAGCGGGATCCTGACCGGCGATGCCCGGAAACGGATCTCTGCTATCCGGAGCTATACCCATCTCGGTGCCGGATTCAAACTGGCTGTCCGGGACCTGGAGATCCGCGGCGCAGGAAATATTCTCGGTGCGGAACAGAGCGGGCAGATCCATGCGGTGGGATTTCATCTTTACTGCGAACTTTTGCGCAGCTGCGTGACTCAGCTGAAAGGCGAAACGCTGGAAACTCCGCCGGAAACGGATCTTTTTATGGATTTCCTTGTGTTTGCCGGAAGTCCGCCGCAAGACAAGACCGGCGCTGCATTTACGGAAGACTATATCAATTCTCCGAAACTGCGGATCGATGCCTACCGCCGGCTTGCCGCAATCTCTACCGAAGCAAGGCTTGATGACTTCGAAAACGAACTGCGGGACCGGTACGGAAAACTGCCGCCCTTTGCTGTCAATCTCCTGGATTGCGCACGGATCCGCCTGATCGCTTCCGCCTGCGGTATTGAATCTGTCACCTGTCGGGACGACCGGGCATATCTGCAGCTGCCGGATGCCTCTTTCCTCAAGCCCGGCGGCATGGTTCCCCGTTTGACCCCATCCTTTACTCCAGTGAAAAAATTGCATCAGCTGCTGGATATCCTGAAAGAGATCCGCCGGAAACGCAAATAACAGCCAGCCCAGGGGCTGTTATTATTGTTCGGCTCAGCATCGTAACCTCGCTTGCCTCACATAAAAAAATTGGGATTGCGAACGCAGAACAGCGGAGCAATCCCACCAAAAGTCTTTGGAAAGGCAGCCCAGCGGGCTGTTTTTTTCGTTCGGCTCAGCATCGTAACCTCGCTTGCCTCACATAAAAAAATTGGGAATGCGAACGCTGAACAGCGGAGCAATCCC
>JAGAPM010000161.1 GCA_017623265.1 Lentisphaeria bacterium
CCAAACGGCCGCCGAACACCTGGCGCTCCTGCGCAAACCTCCTGTACTCCAACTGGATCAACTACTTCGTGTACCAGGAAACTCCGTACGATCTCGCCGAGATCGCCCAGCCCCTTCATCGCAGTAGCCGTCCTCGCTGTAACTGTCGGCAAAAAGAGATGCGGTATTGTAAAATTTCCGCAGGATCATCGCCAGTTTTTTCGGATCTTTTTCAAACTGGACCGCAGTCGCCATGCAGTTATACCCGCACCAGATCGTCCAGTTGTTGGTCCCGGAACCGTTATACCACCAATGCCAACGGACTTCCTCATTTTTCAGCACATTGTAAACCACCCGTTCCAAAGCCTGTTTGGCGATCCAGTCCGTGATCCCGCGCCATTCTTTTTCCAGTTCTTCGCCCAGAATTTTCACTACGCCCGCCAGCATGGCACCGGTGGCGCAGCAGAAGAGATCGGAGGGATAAGGCTTTTTGGGTGCGCCGCTCTCCGGATCCCAGTCCATGTGCGCCGGGATACACCAGGTGAACTCCTCCAATATTGCGATCAGACGGTCCATCAGGTGGGGCATATATTTTTCTTTGTCGCCGGTCAGACAGATCGCCAGCGCAAGAACGGAAAGTTCATTGCCCCGCCCGAAAAAAATCGTCTCATATTTTGCCCGGTCGCCATTGATCTGGAACTCTTTATAAGCGGAATAAGGGAGCTGTTGAACCGGTGTTTCTGTGGCGGCATCCGCAAGTGCGATCAGACGGTCTGCCACCTCACTCTTCCGCACTTTTTTCCATGCCTTGCGGTCGGCGAACTTGGGATAATAGTCCGTCCGGTACTCCCCTGCGGCAATCTTTTTGAAGAAATCGGCGGAAAGAAGTTTTTCCATCGTGGTACTTTTTTTAACAGCCATACATCACCTCAACTTGTTGATATTTTTAATGTTATTTCTTTTTCAATTCGTTCAGACGGATCGCTTCCGGACGCCGTTTGTAAAATTCATCCAGCGGGAAACAGCCGGAGATCATGCCGTTCCGGGGCGCGTTGGTGCAGTCCCCGAATGTCCGGCAGATATGTCTGCGGTCCAATGGTTTACCGGCGAGGACATCCGCACACATCTCCGGATAGGAAAGGACCATGCGCCCGATCCCTGCGAAATCCGCCCAGCCATGCTCGATGGCATACTCCGCCGCATGGGGCAGATATTCCTGCAGGCAGGTGAGCCCGGACGCCACAACCTTCAGGTCCGGATGCAGTTCTTTCAGACGCTTTGCCGCCGCAAGATGCCGTCCCACATTGTAGAGCGGCGGTTCCGGAATAGCGTAGCCATCACAGACCGGGTAGTACGCCGGACGCTGCATGTGGACCGAATAATAGGGGCTGCCGATGGTGCCGCAGATCAGGTCCACGCCGTAGGACTTCAACAGATCTACGAAGGCGCTGACTTCTTTCAGATCCGGGTCCATGCCCAGCCCGGTACCGTCGCCGCCGAAAGCGTACGGATAAGTCCCCTGCCAGTCCATGGGCTTGCCCGTGCCGTCCTCACCCTTGATGAAGGGCATGATGTCAAAGATACTCAACCGCACAGAAAGTTTCAGCTCCGGCACCGCCGCCCGGATCCCTTCCAGAATTTCCCGGCAGAAACGGGTGCGGTTCTCGAAAGAGCCGCCGTACTTGCCGGGTCGGTCATACGCCGTGAGAAACTCGTGGGCAAGATAGCCGTGTGCGTGCTTGATGTCCACAAAATCAAACCCGGCGGCACAAGCCACCTTCGCAGCCGTAACAAAATGCTGCACAATATTTTCCACTTCTTCATCGCTGACAACGTTCGCCTGTGAATTGCCGAACTTCTTGTCCAGCAGCGGGTGGGCGTACGCCGTCACCGACTCCAGTTTATCGTCCGTGTTCGGGTGGGAATAGCGTCCGGAATGGGTCAGCTGCAAGCCGATCGCCAGATCATCATCACGCCCGAATTTTTCCCGGTGAACACGGCGCATCTCTCTGACCAGCAGAGTCAGCGTTTCCTGCGTGTGGGGTGCCGCCATCAGTTGACGGGGATTGCTGCGACCGGAGTGCATCACCGCCGCCGCTTCCGTGCCGTAGATCAGTTTCGCCCCGCTGGACGCAAAACGCAGCCAGCGCCGCATGGTCAGGTCACTGGGGGTACCGTCCGGCAGACAATCCCAGCCCTCCATGGGCAGAATCGCCCAGCGGTTGCCCAGCGTTTTTCCAAGACATTCCGCCGTCTGTGCCAACGCCTCATGCTTGCCTTCCGGGGCAAAACCGATGTGATAGCCCTGTTCCGCAATATAGGCAGAAAATGATTCCACATCCTTGAATTCAGTAACTTTACGATAATTTTCCACCATGATCAGAACCGGTTTCCTTTCTTCAGATGAATAATAATGATCTCACAATCTTCCAGCACTTCGTAGGTATGAGGCATAAGCGCATCGAACTGCAGGGACATACCCGCGTCCAATCTGCAAAGTTCTTTCGGCAGCGCGATCTGCACTTTCCCCTTCAACACCCAGCAGGTCTCCAGATCGTCGCCGTGAAGATCCGGCTTGGAAAGTTTCGTGCCCGCCTCGGCAAAGCCGTGCATACACCGGAAATTTCCGTAGCTGACCCGGTGGAACTGAAAATCGCCGGACCGGTACTGCTCCGCATTCACCAGGTGCGCCACTTTGTGTTCCGCAAGGCTGATCAGATCGCCGAGGGAAAGGCGGAACACCCGGGCAAGACGGTAGAGCGTATCCACTTCAGCTTTGGTCTGATTCCGTTCCAGTTTGGAGATCACGCTGGCAGATACGCCGCTTTTTTCTGACAGCTCCACAATGCTCAGGTGGTGACTTTTCCGCAGTTCACGCAGGATCCGGAAATCGCATATCTTTTCATTTTCATCAATCATTTTCCGGTCCCTTTCCCATAGATCCCGCCCTCCCGGTAATCTTTCCACAAGGTTTCAAACCAGCCATCCGGATCGGGAACGGAGCGGCAATCCTCCCACACAAAATCATCGTTTTCAAAGACTTGACAAACATTCCGGAATGCTTCATCCTCCGGCTGGATCTTCCAATCCAGTTTCGGGTGGATCGCTTTTCCGTCATCCGAAAGGACAAGTGAGCTGCCCCGGGAGCCGACACCGGCAGCAGTCTGGTGGATGATCGCTTTCAGATAAAGGACCTGCGCACGCAGAAGCTGCTGATTTCTCAAGATTTCTGCGATATTTCCATAACAGCCGTCACTGGCGAGACGCTTCAGTTGTGCCTCCGCATCCGTCAAAGCCTGTTCCAGCGCACCCTACTCCCGCACGAAGGCGGCGGCGGTACTCATGCGGTGCTGAAAAATCTTCCGTTCCGTTCGCCAGTCAAAGGCGGGAGCAGACTCCATTTTTTCCGTCAGGACCTGTTCGGTCTCTGCGGCGGTCTGCTCCGCTTCTGCAAGGTCAACGCTCCAGTCATTCCGGACATTGGCAATATATTCCGCCGCCCGGAACGCCCCGCACTGACCCGCATTGAGCGCAGAACCGCCGGGGCGCGTAACACCATGGGATCCATTGACTTCTCCCACCGGGAACAGACCTTTGATATTTTCCGATTCCCACCAGAGATCCCCGGCAAGTCCACCGTTGTTGTGCTGGGCGCAGACGGCAATTTCCAACACATTCTCCGCCAGATCGATCCCGTGGTCCCGGTAAAGTTCAATGGCGGGCGCATTCAGTTTTTTCAGCCGTTCAAAGGGGGAGTTTTCCAGCAGACAGCCGGAGCGTTCCAAATAAATTTTCGCCTCATCTCCGAGCCGCGCCGGATCGTAATCTGCCGGATCGGTGCGGTAATCCAGAAAAACACGCCGTCCACGCTGCGCCGTTTCAATATGCACAAAAACATCAATGAGAGATGAACCCGGCACGTGTCCCGCTGCAAAGGGCCACTGATACCCTTTCAGAAAAATATGATCTGCAATAACAGATTGATCTTCAAAGTATTCCCGCAAAAATTCCCGTTCATCGCTGACGCCGTCCGCCGCCCGGGAAATGAACCGGGGCAGCACCTGCATGTAACTGCCGGAAACGTTCCAGCGGAATGCAGTCGAAGCCAGACCGAACTGAAATTCGGGCAGATTCCGCATCTTCGCCCCGATCTCAGCCGCCAACCCGATCGCACCTGTATGGACCGCCGGATAGACGCTGTTCTCAAACAGGCCGCCAGGACCGCCAACCGCAAACACAACATTTTCCGCAAGAACAGTTTGCATCTTATCGGAATGATCCGCAAAGACAGCGCCGCAGATGTGGTTGTCTTCCGTTTTCAACAGTTTGACGGCAATCTGATCTTCAACAACTTCGATCTTCCGGCGTTTCACTTCTGCGATCAGCGCGCGACACATCTCACGGGATGTATAAGGACCGCAACTGGTGGCTCGGCGCCGGGGATCATGATCCGTTTTGTAGCCCGGAAACTGCCCGAAAGCATCGTGGGGAAACGGTACGCCGAGACCGGCGAGGTGGGCAAACGCCACCGGTGAAAGAGCCGCCTCCGCCAGTGCCAGATCGCCATGGACCGCACCGCCCCGGGCGAGATCCTGCGCCATCAGGACGGGGGAATCCGGCTCCCGCCCGTACATACCCAATTTATAGTAGGTCTGTTTGTCACTGCCGGTGTTGATGGAAGTGCCGAGGTCCAGCCCCTCCGTATAGATCGCCAGATCGGTGATGCCCAGCGCGTGAAGACGGACTGCTGCTGCCAGACCGGCAGCGCCGCTGCCG
>JAGAPM010000162.1 GCA_017623265.1 Lentisphaeria bacterium
AAATTGATCCGTCGCCGCGGTATCCCCGGTCTGGGCGGCTGGGTCACCACCACGGAACGTTCCGGCGGTGGCGGTCTGATCGACATCGCGGTCCACTTCCTGGACCTCGCCATGTACCTGACCAACTACTGGGAACCCACCCGTGTCAGTGCCAAGACCTACACGAAGTTCGGTACTCCTATGGAAGATTACCATTACATCAATATGTGGGCTGGTCCCCCGGATTACAACGGCGTGTTCAACGTGGACGACTACGCAGCGGGCTTTGTCCGTTTCGGCAAGAAAGCCACTATGTCCTTTGAAGTTGCATGGGCTTGCAACGCAGAAGATGATGTCAGCGTGGAATTCCTCGGCGACAAGGGCGGGATCAAGTTCTGCCCGGGCAAACCGGCGGTCATCCGTACCGAACTGGATGGCAAGATGGCAGACATCACCCTGAACTATGCCAAAGACGATGAACAGTTCCCCCGTCAGCTCGCCATGTTTGCGGATGCTGTCCGCGGCAAAGGCACTGTTCCCGCCACCGGCGAACAGGGCATCATGATGATGCGTCTGCTGGATGCGATCTACAAATCCAGCGAACTGGATCAGGAAGTCGAAGTCTGATCAGACAAGATTTTTTGAATGATTCATCAAAGACGGTCCCGGTTCGCTGCGGACCGTCTTTTTTACACTGAAAAGAAAGGTAAAAGGATATTATGAAACTGAAAACATTGTTTGTGGCGATTGCCGCCGTGTTCGCTATGTTGTTCTGCTGCACTCTGGATGCGCAGCAGGTCAATCCGGATAAAGTCGGCACTCCTTCCCACGCGGTCAAAACCTTCTTCCGTTCTATGGCGAATGCGGATCTGGCAACAGCCAAAAAGTATATCGCTTCCAAGGAATTGGAAGGTATGATCACCCTGTTGGAGCAGCTTGCAAAAGAAGCTCCGGAAATGGTGGATGAAATGAAAAAAGTATTTTCCACCACTTCCAATTCCCTGAAGTTCAAGTCGGAAAAGATCAATGGGGATACAGCAGAAGTGACGGCATCCGCAACCAATCCGGAAACAGGAAAAACGGAAGACGATACACTGAAACTGAAAAAGGTGAATGGTATCTGGAAGATCACCGACTGATCTCCGCTTATGCCTTTCCCGAGGTAAGAAAAAACTCCGGTTCATTGAGTTGAGCCGGAGTTTTTTGTGCTTTGTAAAAACGGCGTTTACGGCATGGGGATGTCGATAAACTCATAGATCCCGGGCTTGCAGGATTTTTTGCAGCCGCAGGGCAGGATGACTTCCGCCTTGCAGCCTTCGGGAACGGTCACACGGATGAACACGGTGTCGTCCTTTTCATTGTACTGCCATTCCGTGATGTAGCCCCGGTGTTGCGCCTTGAACGAGCCCCACTCCCGGATGATCTCCGGCTGGATTGTCAGGTTTTTGTAACCGGGTTTCGCTGCCGAGAAACGGAATCCGCCGGGATACTTGAAGCACCATGCACTCAAATCGCCGAACATAATGTGGTTCCAGGAGGCGCCGGTGGACCAGATCTCATGAAGGCTGGTTGCCTTGTCCGCAATGACCCAGTGTGCCCAGCCGGGGAATTCTTCCTGCGTGAAGAAATTTGCCGCCAGTTCGGCGTAACCGTTATCCGCCAGAACCCGGGGAACGACCTTTGCCCCGATGATCCCGAACTGAGCTGTGGCACCGCAACCTTCCACGCACTCGGCAAGACGCTTGACTGTGGCTTTCCGGATCGCTTCGTTGGGACAGAGTCCGAAGTACAGCGCCGCGCCCATCGCGGTCAGTTCGCCATTCGCATAGATCCCTTTGCCTTTGTAAAACGCCTTGTGGAACGCTTTTCTGACAAAGGCGGCGTCCCTGCGGAATTTTGCGGTATCGGCAGGGACTTTGAGCAGATCGGCAATGTCGGCAGCCATGATCAGCAGGCTGTACCGGATGGCGGTATTGGTCAGCCGTTCGTCCACCATTTTTGCCGGATCGCTGCACCAGTCGCCCAGTCCGAACTGAGTGATACCGTCCACCGCCATGGCGTCGGCGTGGTCCAGATAACGTTTCATGCTTTCATAATTTTCTTTCAGGATCGCGGTGTCGCCCGTGTAGAGATAGACATTCCACGGAATGACGAACAGTGCGCTGTCCCACGCCGGACCGTTGCCCCAGTTGAAGCCCCATCCGCCGGTGGGAACGATCCCCGGCAGGTTGCCGTCTGCCAGCTGACAATCCCGCATGGTGGCGATCCACTGGCGGTAACTGGGGGCGGCGTCAAAGTTACAGAGACCGGTTTCGGATGCCAGCTGGGCGTCTCCGGTCCAGCCGTTCTTTTCCCGGTGGGGACAGTCGGTGGGGATGCCCACAAAGTTGGCGAGATAAGAGCGCCGGGTCAGGGTTTGAAGGGTGTTGATCATAGCGTTGCCGGACTCGAAGGAGCCAACTTCGTCAAAGTCTGTATTGACGATCCGCGCCTCGATTTTCTGCAGTTTTGCCTTGCCCTCGATGGTGACTTTCACGTACTGGAAGCCGTGATAAGTGAAACAGGGCTCCCACGTTTCGCCATCGGCAGCGCCTTTGAGGATGTATTCATCCGTCTGCCAGCGGTCCTCCAGAAAATTGGTGAACTGCTGCTCCGCCTTGCTGAGAGAGCCGTCTTTATTGATCCGTTCCGCATATTCCAGTGTGACCTTTGCACCGGCTTCGCCCTTGACGGTGATCCGGGCGTGTCCGGCAATATTTCTGCCAAGATCAAACACGCCTTTCTTTGTCGTTACGGTCAGTTCCTGTGTGTCCACAATGCGGATGGGAACACAGGTTTGTTCTTCCAGCAGACCGCCGGGAGGGCGGATGTACCAGGCAGATTTCCAGTCGGAATCGTCGAACTTCACTTTGCTGAAATCGCCGTTGAACTCTTTGCGGGCATCGTATGTTTCACCGTTGCGGAGACCATCGAACACGATCGGACCTTCATCGGTGGCTTTCCATTTTTCGTCAGATGCGACCAGCAGTTTTCCTTTGGCGTCCCGCAGTTCCAGACGCATCTTCGGCACATCGCGCCAGCACGCTTTTTCCAGCACCCACATACCGGGCGTGTGGCAGTTGTACCAACCGGTACCGAGGACAACACCGATGGCATTTTTGCCTTTCTTCAGATGCTTGGAGACATCATGCACCACATAGCGCACGTGTTTATCAAAGCGGCTGACTACGGGATCCAGCACATGATCGCCGACCCGCTTGCCGTTGATGAACAGTTCGTAGTAGCCCAGCCCGCAGATCGCCACTTTTGCACCGGCTGCCGGGGAATTGCAGATGAATTCCTGACGCAGATACGGCGCCGGTTTTGTGGTGGTCTCAAAGTTGCAGAACAGCCCGCTCAACGTGATCCAGCGGGAATCCTGATTTTTTGTGAAAAATTTCATGAAATACGTTTCCTTTCTGTTCGTTCCGGTTAATTTATGCACGGTCATGGAAAAAATCAAGTATTGTTTCGGTTTTGAACGGAAAAATTGTTGAAAAATCCCGTTGCGTGTGCTATATTAAAAAGATAATTGATTTTGCTTTGAATTCACAAAACAGATATGGAAGGAAAAACGGATCATGTGTGCAGAAGAGCTCAATGAAGCCGCAGCTGCAGAAGCAGCACAGGAACAGCAGAAGCAGGACGACATCTTTACGCAGCGTCTTGCCAAGAAACAGGAACTGGAAGAAGCCGGGATCAAGCCCTACGGGATCAAAGTGGATGGTCTCCTGCCCAGCGCAGAAGTCCTCTCCAAGTATATCCCGGATGTGGAAAATACGGAAGAATTCAAGGTCGCCGGCCGTCTCGTCGGTCTGCGTGTGATGGGCAAAGCATCCTTTGCACACCTGAAAGACGATTCCGGCAAGATCCAGCTGTATGTTCAGCGGGAAAATCTGGGCGAAGAAGAATACAAACGCTTCAAGAAACTGGATATTGGCGACATCATCGCGGTCAGCGGTATTCTTTTTACCACCAAGACCGGCGAGATCACGCTCAAAGCCCATTCCTACACCATGCTTTCCAAGAGCCTGCGTCCCCTGCCGGAAAAATGGCACGGTCTGAC
>JAGAPM010000163.1 GCA_017623265.1 Lentisphaeria bacterium
CAGCTGGGCCCGGTCCAGACGCTCCCCGGCATGCTGCAGGATATTCAGTTGATCAAGAATACCGGTATGAATTTCATCCGGTCCGTTCACTATGTGCCGGATCAGGCATGGCTGGATCTCTGTGATGAAACCGGCATGCTGCTCTGGATCGAAACCCTCGGCTGGGGGCTCGGAGCCTCCGAACTGACACCGCAGACGCTGCCTTATTTCATGGAACAGAACCGGGGTATGATCCGGGATGCGTACAACCACCCATCGGTCCTCATCCTCGGCATGCTCAATGAATGTGCCTCGGATGCAGAAAGCTCCGTGGAATTTTACGCAGAACTGCTCAAAGATATGCGCCGGGAAGATCCTACCCGCCTGCGCTCCTTCGCCGGAAACAAAAATGTCCGGGATCTCTGCATGGACCACGTGGATGTGATCTCCCTGAACTGCTACCCCGGCTGGATCGAAGATATCCGGGACTGTGAGACACTCGCTTCTGAAACGATCAAGCCCCATCTCACAAAACTGGCTGATTTTTATTCGCAGGAATCTTTCGGCGGCAAGCCCATTTTCATCTCCGAGATCGGTGCATGCGGGCTTTACGGGATCCATGATGATAATTTTGCCCAATGGAGTGAAGAATTTCAGGCGGATTTCATGCGTACCGCCGCCGAAGTCATCTGTGAAGACGGCAGATTCTCCGGCTACACGCTGTGGCAGTTCTGTGATACACGGTCTTATCAGCGGGGACATATCCGGACCAAGCCCCGCGGTTTCAACTGTGCAGGGATCGTGGATGAATACCGCCGGAAAAAACTGGTATATAACGCCCTTGCCGATTTCATCAAATCCAAAAAGAAAGATTGAAGCAACATGCCTGATGACCTGAAAAATCTGACCGCCGCCCAGCTCGCGGAACAGATCGAATATCACAACCGGAAATACTGGGCGGAAGGCGAACCGGAAATCAGCGATGATGACTACGATGCGCTTGTGCGCGCACTCACCGCTCTGGAACCGGATCACCCGCTGCTGGTTCAGGTCCAGGCACCGATCGTTGCCGGTACGGGAAAAGTCGTCCACCGGAAACCCATGCTTTCTCTGGACAAAGCCTACTCTCTGGAAGAAGTCATTTCCTGGGCGAAAAAATTTGCCCGGTCACCGCAGGAAGCGCTGCTGGTCCAGCCGAAATATGACGGGATCTCCGCCCTGTGGAGTGAAGGGATCCTTGCCACCCGCGGCGATGGCGAAACCGGAGAAAATATCACGGACAAGATCGAACTGATCGAACTGGAAACGACCGGGCTTACCGTACCGCTGAAAGAATATAACGACTCCATCCGCGGTGAGATCGTGATCCGGGATGATGATTTCAGAAATCTTTATGCCACGATCCGCAACAAAAACGGCAGGACCTACAAAAACTCCCGCAATGCCGTCGCCGGGATCATGGGGCTGAAAGATATCCGGGAGATGCTGCTCCAACATGCAAAACTTTCCCTTATCGACTACCGTCTGTACTCCTGGAAAACACGGCTGGATTCCCTGGCGGATGACTGGCAGTACATTCTGGATCAGGCGGAAGCCCTGCCCTACCCCATGGATGGTCTGGTCATCAAGATCGCAGACGATTCCTACTCGGAATCGCTGGGCAATACTGCGCATCATCCCCGGGGGCAGATCGCATTCAAGTTCAGCGGTGTCCGGCGGGAAACGAAACTCATCCATGTGGAGTGGAGCTTCGGCAAGAACTGTCTCACGCCCGTAGCGGAGGTGGAACCGGTGGAAATCGGCGGAACTACGATCCGTCACGCAAGCCTGCATAATCTGCAGAACATTCTGGATAAAGATCTGTGTATCGGCGATACCGTTGTGGTGGAACGGGCGGGGGATGTGATCCCGTATATCGTCTCCTCCACGCCCGGAACCGAACGCCGGTCCTGCCTCATCGACCACTGTCCCGGCTGCGGTGCGGAACTGGTGCGGGAACTGCCGGAACTGCGCTGTGTCAATCCGGATTGTCTGGAAACAAAATTGCGGAACCTTGCCGCCGCTGTCAAAAACATCGGCATCGAACGGCTTGGCGAACCCAATATCCGCAAGATGATGCTCTCCCTCGGCGTGCGGGATCTTTCCGATATTTTCAAACTGACCAAAACACAGATCCTTTCTATGGAAGGGTTCCAGAATCAGTCGGCAGAAAATCTGTTGCGGGAAATCAGCAACGCCCGGATCGTGCCGGACTGGCAGCTGCTGGCATCCCTGAATATCAAGGGGATCGGACCGAATATTGCAAAAGGCATCCTGCGGGAATACACGCTTTCCGAACTGCAGAAAAAAACAGTGGAGGAACTGAGCCGGATCGAAGGGATCGGTCCCGAACGGGCAAATGCCCTGTTCCGGGAACTGCGCACCCAACAGGATATTCTGGCGGAGTTGCTCCGCTGCGTCACGGTCACGGAAACAAAGTCTGCCGGAAACGCCGGAAGACCGACCATCTGTTTTACCGGAAAGATGCCGGAAAAACGCTCGTTCTACGAAACGCTGGCACAGGAACACGGTTACGAACCGGCAGACAGCGTAAACGCCGATTTGAGTGTACTGGTCTGTATGGATGTGAATGAAAACTCCAGCAAGCTGAAAAAGGCCCGGAAACTGAATACCCGGATCGTTCAGTTGGATGACTGGCTCACCGAAATCAAAGATCAACCTGCAGCCGCCGGAATGCCCGCAACCGGAAACAAACCGGAGGATGATCTGCCGCTCTTCTCTTTCGATGAGGAAAAACCGTCAGACGCCAAAGAAAAATCTTCCGGTCCGGAACAGTTGACGCTTGGGTTTTAAGCGAGCGGGGATTTTGCCCAGTCGATCTCTTTTTTGGAGCCGTCCTGATTGACAGCAACAAAAGTACATTCTGCCTGAAATTTGACCGTTCCGCGCACACTTGCCACGATATCGAACGTGATACTTGTTCTGCCCTGCTTCGGGCGTCCGCAATAGAATTCCAGCAATTCCCCGTTGCGTACCGGTTTATCAAAGAGGATCTCGGAAAAACGGCGTGTAACCACTTTTTCCGAACCGGTCGCCCACATGGCATAGATAGCGGCGGCTTCATCCATCCACGCCATGACTTTTCCCCCGAACAGGTTTCCGCTGACGCCCAGATCTCCGGTCATGACCAAATGACTTGTTATACGGGAAAGTCCTTCAAAAACTGCGGTTTCTTCCATCTTTTCCATCCTTCCCATCTTATTTTTCTGATTCTTTCAAAAGGGCTCTCGCATGCTTGAGAGCAGCTTCACCGCCGCCCAGCATCCGGGCAAGTTCCTGCACCCGTTGAGCGTCATCCAGCGCATCGATCCGGGAGCGGGTCTCGATCCCGTCCGTGGACTTTGCCACGAGGAAATGGCGTTCTGCCAGCCGCACCACCTGGGGCAGATGAGAAATGCAGATCACCTGTTTATTTCTGCCCAGCGAAGCGATCTCAGCGCCTACCCGCATGGCAGTTTCACCGCCGATATTGGCATCGATCTCATCAAAGATCAGAACCGGGATCTCATCCGCTTCCGCCAGTACGGTCTTGACTGCCAGCATCACACGACAGATCTCCCCGCTGCTCGCCACATCCTGCAGGAGCTTCAACGGTACTCCGGGGTTGGCACTGAAGAGGATCTGCAGTTTATCCGCACCGTTCGGTCCGGGTTCGGCAGGGTTGACATCCAATTTGAAACGGGCTTGCGCAAAACCGAGTTTTTCCGTCTCTTCCGTCAGAAGTTTTTCCAGTTTTCCTACTGCAGCACTCCGTTGTTCCGTAAGGACAGCGCAGGCGGCGAGATGTTCTTTTTCTTTCTCTGCGACCTGTTTTTCATGACGGCGCCGCATTTCTTCTGCGTTATCGAAATCATCCAGTTTTTTCCGGATCTCTCCGGCGTATGCCAGCACATCGTCCAACTCCGGTCCGAACTTGCGTTTGAGACTCTGCAGTGTGCGCATGCGCTCTTCCATCTCCTGAAACTCGCCTTCATCCAGTTCCACCCGGGAAGCATGGTCCACCAGATCAGAAGAAAGACCGGAAATGGCATCGGCGATCTCCTCCATCCGGTTCATGCAGTCATCCGCAAATTCCGGATCGTATTTTTCCAGATCGGTGAGGACACGGCGAACATCGGCAAGGCGATCGAAAATGGAGTCATCCCCATCCGTCAGACCGGAACTGACCGCCGATGCGATCCCGATGATCGAACGGGCATTCGCAGCGACCGCATGACGGCTTGCCAGTGCAGAATCCTCTCCGCTTTCGGGGGCGGCGCGGTCGATCAGGTTCAAGTCTTTGCGCAGATCTTCCGCTTCCCGTTCCGAGGGCATGGTCTGCAAAAATTCATCCCGCGCCCGGATCGCTTCCGTCAACTCGTTCCATGCAGAAAGAACCGCCTGTTTTTCCGGATTGAGAGCGGCAAAACGGTCCAAAATCCGGAGCTGTTCGCCGGGACGGGTCAGACTTTGATTGCCGTCGGCGGCATGAATATCAATGAGCAGATTTCCCAGTTCCCGCAAAACCGGCAGGGCAACGGGGATGGAGTTGACATAGTTCCGGGTGGAAGAAGGAGTCACGACCCGGCGGATCAGGAGGGAATCGTCCTCCATCTCCACATCGGCATCAGTCAGGATCTGTGCGATCCGTTCCCGTGCGTAAGCCGGGATCCGGAATTCAGCGCTGATCTCGCATTTCTCCGTGCCGGTCCGGATCGCAGACTTGTCCGCCCGCGCTCCCAGCAGCAGAGCTACTCCGCCCATAATGACAGACTTGCCCGCACCGGTCTCACCGCTGATCACGTTGAAGCCGGGAGCAAATTCGATTTCCGCCTCACTCACCAGAGCAAGGTTTTTCAATTTCATCCAGAGGAGCATGTCTCTTTCCGTTTTCCTGTTATTTCCATGATTCCATATATATAATATCCTACTTTTTCCCGAAAATGCAAAAGAGGAATGAAAAAACTTGTAAAAATTTTTTCGGGTGTTACATTATGGATGAAAGGAGCGTCAGGAACATGAAAACAGCAAAATGGTGGCAACCAGCGGAAAACCGGAGCGTACACTGCACCCTCTGTCCGCGTCAGTGCATGATCCCGGAAGGGAAAGCGGGTTACTGCGGGATCCGGAAAAATGAGAGCGGCACGCTGGTGTCTCTCGCATACGGGCTTCCGACAGCCCTGCAGATCGATCCAATCGAAAAGAAACCGCTGCGGCATTTTCTGCCGGGGAGCAAGACGTTTTCTGTGGGCACATTCGGCTGCAATCTGGGATGTCTGTTTTGTCAGAACAGTCATCTTTCCCGTGGGGCATACGGCAGACAGGACTTCCGGTACATTCCGCCGGAAGAGCTTGTGAAACTGACTCTGCAGCACAAGTGCGAGTCCCTGACTTTCACCTACAATGAGCCATCCATCTGGGCAGAGTATGCGGTGGATTGTTTCCGTCTGGCAAAGGACGCCGGGCTGAAGACTGTATTGGTCAGCAACGGTTTCATCTCCCGTGAGGCGGCAGAGGAACTTTATCCGCTGACCGATGCGGCAAACATCGATGTCAAAGCCATGAGCGAGGAATTTTACCGCTCCATGTGCCATGCGTCCCTTCAACCGGTATTGGAAAACTGTATTTATTTCAAACGGGAGTTGGGGAAACATCTTGAGATCACCAACCTTGTGATCCCCGGCAAAAATGATTCTCCGGAGCAGATCGGCTTGCTGCTGGATTGGGTAAAACAGGAGCTTGGACTTGATCAGCCGATCCATTTTTCCGCCTATTTTCCGGCTTACAAATATCATGAAAGTCCCCGGACACCGCCGCAGTTGATCCGCCGGATCTGTGCGGAATCGTTCAAGCGCGGCTTCAGCCGTATTTATGCGGGGAACATCTGAAAATCTGCGTTGACGCAAAAAATAAAGTCTTTTTTTATCTTACTCTGTTTTTCCGTTTGCATTTTTGCAGTTCACATGCTATATTAATATCTCACACAAAAAAACAACAACCTTAAACCGTCCTTGAGGAGACAAAGTGATGAAGGTTTTCAACTTCAATGCAGGTCCGGCAACGCTGCCGGATGTCGTTATGGAACGCGCACAGAAGGAATTCTGCGACTACATGGGCAGCGGTTGCGGCATCATGGAACACTCCCACCGTCATAAACTTTTCGAAGGCGTCCTTGCCAGAGCGAATGAAAACATCCGCACGATCATGGAAGTTCCGGAAAACTATGACATTGTCTACATTCAGGGCGGTGCCAGCATGCAGTTTGCCATGATCCCGATGAACCTGTACGTTCCGGGCAAAGCCATGGAATTTGCCGATACCGGCACGTGGTCTGCGAAGGCGATCAAGGAAGCGAAACTTTTCGGTGAAACGAAGATCATCGCCTCCAGCAAAGAAGACAAGTACACCTACATTCCGGATCCGGCGAAAATGACGCCCTCCGAAGATGCCAGCTTCTTCCACATCACCAGCAACAACACGATCTACGGCACCCAGTACCAGAGCTTCCCGGAATCCAAATGCCCGATGCTGGCTGACATGTCCAGCGATATCATGTCCCGCAAACTGGATGTCTCCAAGTTCGGCATGATCTACGCCGGCGCACAGAAGAACCTGGGTCCCAGCGGTATGGCAGTTGTGATCATCCGCAAGGATCTCGTGGAACGCACTCCGGCAAACGTGCCGACCATGCTGCGTTACGCCACCTACACGGAAAATGACTCCCTCTAAAATACTCCCCCGACCTTGGGGATCTACATGCTCTCTCTGGTGACAGACTGGGTCCGTGAAATCGGCGGTATTGAAGAAGTTGAAAAGAGAAACAACGCCAAGGCAGCTCTGCTTTACAGTGCGATCGACGGCTCCGAAGGCTTCTACCGCAACCCGGTTGCAGCAGACAGCCGTTCCAAGATGAACGTGATCTGGCGTCTGCCCTCCGAAGAACTGGAAGCAGAATTTGTGAAAGCCGCTACCGCAGCCAGCATGATCGGTCTGAAAGGTCACCGCTCCGCCGGCGGTATCCGCGCCAGCATCTACAATGCAATGCCGATGGAAGGCATTGAAAAGCTGGTCGACTTCATGGCTGATTTCCGCAAGACGCACTGACACTCTTGCCCCCGTACCGCTGTCTGGAATACAAAGGCAGCGGTGCCTGTTTGATTTTTTGTATTCAGTTTCACCGGCCCCGTTTCTGCCGTAACTGGCAGAGACGGGCTTTCAACTAAGGAAAGGGACGCGATTATGCTGCATGAATACTCACTCATGGATGGACGCATTTCGCATGATTCCGGAGGCACATTACCCATTGATCTGTATATTCTTCCGGATGAACAGGAACGCCGTCATCTTATTGATGATCTGGAAATTGATGAACATACACTGATCTGTTCCACCGACCCGGATGAAACTCCGCGAATTGAGTATGAAGATAATCATACCGCAATCATTTTGAAATACCCGAAGAACTACTCGGCAGATGATAATTTTCTGTTCCGGGTCAAGTCCATGGGGATTTTTCTGTTCCGTGACCGTGTAGTCGTGGTGGTGGATGATAATGTTCAGCTGTTCACCTCTGCCCGTCCTGCCCGCCGGATCCATTCGGTTCAGGATGTTCTGCTGCGTATTCTTCTTCAGACGATCCGGCATTTTGAGAGTCACCTGCGTGTGATCAATATGTGTTCGGATGAGATCGAAAAGGAGATCAACGAAACCGGCAACAACCGCAGTCTTCTCAAGATGTTCACATTGGAAAAGAGTCTTGTTTATTACATCAATGCTTTGAGCGGCAACCGGCGTGTGATCGAACGGATCCGCACCAACAATGCGAAATTTGATTTTACGGAAGATCACATTGAAATGATCGAAGACCTTGCGATCGAAAACCGGCAGTTTCTGGATCAGGCGCAAGTCTATTCCCAGGTTCTTTCCGGTCTTATGGATGCCCGCGCCGCATTCATCAACAATAATCTGAATGTGATGATGAAGAATATGAACGCCATTGTGATCGCCGTGGCTGTTCCGACCTTCTGTACCGGAGTCTTCGGCATGTCTGAACTTTCCATGATCGCCGGTGCGGAGAACTGGTATTTTGTCTATCCGCTCTTTATTACCCTGATGGTCATGCTTGGCGTATTTGCTTTCTGGCTGATCAAGCACTATGAGAAACACTGATGAAAAAAAACGACCTGATTAAACTGATCGAAAAACTGGGGATCGCTCCCAGCAAGAAACTGGGACAGAATTTTCTGATTGACGACCAGTTTCTGGACTGGATCATCCGTCATGCCGATATCCAGTTGGGCGAACCGATTCTAGAAGTGGGGCCCGGTCTGGGCGCACTGACAGGGCGTCTGCTGGCAGCGGGTGCAAGGCTGACAGCCATTGAATTTGACCGGAAGCTGGCGGAATATATGCGGAACACCCTCGTTCCCCGGGGTCTGGTCCTGATCGAAGGAGATGCCTGCAAAGTAAAGATGGAAAACGTGTTCGGTCCCGGTGTGGACTTCCGCGTGATCTCCAATCTGCCCTACTCTGCGGGGACGATCGTGGTGGCGAATCTGCTGGATCTGGCATTGCCGCCGAAAGAAATGCTCATCATGCTTCAAAAAGAAGTGGCATACCGTTTCTGCGCAGAAACAGGATCAGATGACTACTCTGCCCTGACCGCACGGATCGCCACGATTTATGATACCAGTATCGTCAAAACGATCCCCCCGGATCTGTTCTATCCCCGGCCGGAAATCGATTCTGCCATCATCAGCCTGAAACGGAAAGAAGTCTATCCGGACTTTGAACTGCGCAAGATCATGTCCCGTCTGGCACGGACTGCATTTGCCCATCGCCGGAAAAAGATGTTCAAGCAGACTGCCTCCGTTTTCGGGACGGAACCGCTGGCAGCGGCGATGGCATCAGCCGGAGTGGATCCGGATATCCGTGCGGAACGGGTCACCCCGGAACAGTTTCTCGCCATGGCACAATATTTTGTTGATCACCCGCAGGCGTAAGCAGACTCATGGCGCAGGATACGGGAAAAGTCCTCTGGACAGGCGATGATCTGCATTTTTCGATCGGGCGGGATACGCTGCTCAAAGGTGCGTTTTTCTCCATTATGGACGGAGAACGTGTGGCACTTGTCGGACGAAACGGCAGTGGTAAGTCCACCCTGTTGCGGATCATCAGCGGACAGGAAAAACTGGACAGCGGAACAGTGACACAGGCAAAAGATCTGCGGATCTCGTTCATGCCGCAGGATTTTGACTGGACCTCGGAAAAGACCGTGCGGGAAGTCGTGCGGGAAGGTCTCGCCATTTTTGAAAATGCGTTGAAAGAATACGAACGGACCGGTCAGGGCGGAGCATTTCTGGATCTGCACAACGCGTGGAATCTGGAAAACAAACTGGATACCATGCTGGAAAAACTGGCTTTGCCCGAAGCAAAAGCGTTTTCCTGTCTTTCCGGCGGCGAACGGCGGCGTGCGCTCCTTGCCCGGGCGATCATCGGGGAGCCGGAATTGCTGTTGCTGGATGAGCCGACCAAC
>JAGAPM010000164.1 GCA_017623265.1 Lentisphaeria bacterium
AGAGCGCAAAATCGTGGGGAAATCCATAACCTATGGGCAAGCCCATAGGCTGTGATCCCGCGCTCCTCCGGAGCGCATCTGAATCCGCCTGCATGGATTGTTTTCAAAGAAATATTTATCAGGACAGTCGCAACAGATACAGGAAAACAGTTTTGCAACAGTTCCGTTTGAAAGATCCGGAAGAAAGGATGTGAGCGTTACAGCGTCACATCCTTTTTTTCTTTTTACTTTCCGGCAGCTTTGCGCCAGCCGTCTGCCAGTTTTGCAGCAGTCGCCCGCTCAAAGGGATTGGAGTGGATCTCGGTTTCGTATCCGCCCCGATCGTAGTTCCAGATATTGGGGATATAACCGCCGCCCACCTGCAAATTGCCCGTGCCGTTGCCGTGAGAGATCACAAAGCAGCATTTGTCGCCGAACACCTGCTTGCGCACTTCCAGCCCGATCTCCACAAAGGGTTCGCCCGGCAGAGAGGCAAAGACCACATTGCCGATCTGAAGTCCGCTCAAACGGAAACGGTACTGGTGATTCGCCGCCACCGTATTCAGCACGGACTGCGCAAAATATTTCAGGGCAATGGGTTCTCCGTTGGCAAGATGTTCGCTGGTGAGCGTGATCCCGGCTTCAGCGGGGGACGGCACATCTTTATACTTTTCCACGGTCGCCTGAGCGGCGTCGATCTCTTCCTGTTTGACTTCGGCTGGACCGGCTTCCACTACGGCAGACATGATCCGGAAGGTCTCGCCTTCCACCGGACGCAGATCTTTCAGGGCGGCACGGATCGTTTCCGCATAGCCCAGCCCCAGACGGCGCGCTTCTGCATACTGCGCCTGGTTCATATCAGTGGAGACATCAAAGTGGTTGATATTTCCGGACGCCCCGATGAGCGGGCACATCATGCCGCCGGGTGCCAGTTCGTGTTCTTCCAGCGAGCGATGGAGAAAACCGACCCAGTCCGCAGAAAGTTCGGTACCGCCGATGGTATCGGTATGATTCACGATCCCGGCAAGCAGCAGATCGATTTCGCCTTTATCGTTCTTAATGGCAAAGAGGGGAATTTCGGCATCCGTCAGACCTTCCGGGCGGTCGATCTCCGGATTGAGTTTGCCGGGGTTGGTCACGACTTTTCCGTTCTTCATCCAGTAGCGACGGTTGAAGATAAAACGGTCATCAAAGGTCATACCGCACCAGGCGGTTCCGGAGCGCTGATCTGCCACGGCGTCATGGATCGCAGCTTTCGCATGGGGAATGATCTCTTCCAACACAGCAGGATCATAGATGGGACAGCTGGGACGGTAGTCTTGGGCAGTATGGGTATGGATCGCCGTCATCAATACGTTTTCTTCGTTAAATTGAGGCAGATCTGCGATCGCCTCCATGACTTTGCGGTACATGATTTCCGTCACCGTGATCAGGTCAAACTGGACCAGCAGAAACTGTTTTCCGTCTTCCCGGAACACGATCGCCCGGACTTCAATATCATCAAAGACTTCCGTCAGCCGCCGGACATTGAAATATCCGGCAAGGGATACGGGGAGCGTGGGGTTGATGATGCGTCTGCCAAGACCGTAAGAAACCGTTTTCATATTCAGAACTCCTGCTTGAAAATGTTGTAAATAGGTATTTGACTTACTATATCACCGTGAAATCGGAAATTCCAAGAAAAGATCGGAAAAAATTGCTGATTTTTCCGGATTCATCTCTTTTTCGGGTGCTTACATCTCTTTTTTTCTCTGTTTTCCTGTTGCATTACGCATAATTCAGAGCTACATTTAAGCAACATCACAAAACAAGTACCGGAGAATATGTATGAGCAATCGAGCCTTTTATATCTCGCCCGCCGGCAACGACAGCGCCGCCGGGACCCGTGAAAATCCTTTTGCAACCTTGAAAGCCGCCCGGAATGCCGCCCGGTACTGGCGCAGAAAAGATGATCGTGCGGAAACCGCAGAGATCATCCTGCTGCCGGGGACTTATCCGGTCACAGAAACGCTGGAGCTGGACCGGGAGGACAGCAACATGGTGATCCGTGGGGAAACGCAGGGAACGGCGCATCTTTACGGCGGAAAAGTTCTGAAAGGTTTTGAACTTGTGACCGATCCGGAAGTTCTTGCCATCCTGCCGGAGGAAGCCCGGGGGAAAGTCTATCAGTGCGATTTGAAACGGAACGGCATCACGGACTGCGGAAAACTGCAGGAGCTGGACGGCTGTTTCAAGCAGATCCCGTCCCCCGCACTGGAATGTTTCTGCAACGGCGAACGGCTGGAACTTTCCCGCTGGCCCAAGACCGGTTTTCTCCGTCCGAAATCTCTGGTCCAAGCCGGCGAGTTCGGCGGTCTGACTTCCATTCTGGAATATGATTCGCCCCGGCACGAACGCTGGCTCAATGCGGAGGAGCTGTGGCTTTTCGGGTACTTCCACTGGCTGTGGGCGGATGCCACGATCAAGGTAAAAACGATCGATCCGGCGAAAAAACAGCTCATCATGGAACACGCATACACCACTCCCTGCGGTGGCATGGATAACACACAGGGGATCACTTACTACGCCTTCAATCTGTTGGAAGAACTTTCCGAACCGGGCGAATATTATCTGCGGCGCTCCACCGGGATCCTGTACTTCATCCCCCCCTGTCCCATTGAGGATGTGACACTGGAGATCGGCATGTTCGATCAGGAAATGATTCGTGCAGAACGGACAGAAAAACTCACGATCCGGGATCTGGACTTCGATACGGGGCGCCTCAACGGTCTTGTGATCCGGAACTGCAAAGATGTCCTCATCGCCGGATGCGAAATCACCCGTTTCGCCGGGATCGGGCTGTATGTCAGAGACTCGCTCCGCTGCCGGATCGTGGATAACGACATCCATTCTCTCGGCAGAACCGCCATCGACATCCAGTGCGAAACCAACCGGGAAACGCTGACCCCGGAAGAAAACGAGATCCGGAACAATCACCTGCACGATACGGGAAAACTGGTCCACACCTACACCCCTCCGTTGCGGATCTTCGGCTGCGGCAATATCGTCGCCAACAACACCATGTACAACTGCCCCTCCAGTGCCATCCGGATCGACGGCAACGATATGATCGTGGAGTATAATGACATCCACTCCGTTGACCTGGAATCAGACGACCAGGGTGCAACGGACACCATGGGGAATCCCACTTACCGGGGGCTGGTCTTCCGGTACAATTATATCCATGAAATCGGGAAACGCTACTCGGAAAAAGTGGTCTGCGGCGCCGCCGGGATCCGGCTTGACGATATGATCAGCGGAGCGGAGATCTACGGAAATATCTTTGAACGCTGTTCCAATGGACATTTCGGCGCCGTTCAGATGAACAGCGGACGGGATAACCGGATTCATGACAACCTGTTCTTTGACTGCAGATATGCCATCAGCGGCGGCTGGAGCCCTTACAACCGGCACTTCATCAATATGCGGAACGGAAACAGCAATTCTACGTTTTACTTCAATGAACTCTATCTGACCCGTTACCCCGAACTGAAAAATGTGATGGACTGGAACGGTACCAACTATGTGGAGAAAAATGTACTCTGTCTCTGCGGCGATCAGCATTGGGCTGCGGGCTGCAAAACAGACTTCGGCGAAAATCTGGTCATCCGGGAACTGAACCTGACGCTGGAAGAAGCACAGGAACGGGGCAGAAAAGAGATCGGGTACAAGCCGCTGGATCTGAAAAAAGTCGGCGCCATTTATCGCGAAGGCTGTCGCTGGAAAGCAGACAGCGGCAATGTGAAAAGTCAGCCCATGGACTGGAAAAAAGAAATGCCGATGATCCCGCTCTGCGGCGATGCCGTGATCAGCAGCGAGTGGAAAGTCTTCGGTACATTCGCAGAAGAAGACCCGATCCTGACCACCGGGGAACTCAAGACAATCCCGGAATCTCTCTCCATCAATGGGAAAACGCTACCGGCGCAGTGTGTCACGGCGGAAAACGGAGTGCTTGATCTGAGTACTATTCTCGAAGGATCGGGGGAAAAGCGGGCGGTATGGATCTTCACCACACTGGAAACAGCGGGCGGAGTCAGCACCATCGGCTGCGGTTTCGACTGGTGGGGCACGCTGTGGATCGATGGGAAAGAGATCTACTCCACCGGCGACGCAGGAAACGGAACATCTCCGGTCACGGCGTTCAATCACCGGTACGATGTGGAGCTGACACCCGGCAGACATGTGGTGGCGATCCGTCTTCTGACCGGTGCGCTGGCGGCGACTCTCGCCGTAGCGGGCGCAGCCGATCTCCGGGAAGAATGGAACCGGACCTACTGGTGGCTGGCACAGTAAGCCCGGAAAAACCGGAAGAAAAAACGCAGTTCTGTGTTGAAAAAATACGGAACTGCATGTAGTTTAAAAAGAGAAGGCACCCCGGCGGCAGAAACTGCACGCAGAAGGCGCCCGGCTGACTTCACAGGACTTTATCTGGGATCTACTAAACGCATTGTTCCGGTCCCCACTGGAACGCTGCGCCGATACCGGATCGTGATAAAGTCCACTTGAAGTGCTCACTATGATATACACAAGAGATGTTTCATTTCTTACAACAACCTTGAAAAAAATTAAAAAAAATTCAGAATATGCCCAGATTCCGATACGATAACCTTGCAGCATGCGCCGCCGGCGATACCATTGAACTGGATCGTTCCGAAGCATCCCATCTTTTCAAGATCCTCCGCGCCCGCACCGGTGATACCGTGGGGCTGCTGGACGGCAAAGGGACCCTCGGCAATGCCATGGTAACGGCGGACAAACGGTTGACCATACAGGATGTCCGCAAGATCGAACGCCCAACACGGAAACTGCATCTCTACCTTGCTCCGCCACGGCGGCAGAAGATGGATCAGATCCTGCGGGAAGCCACGGAACTGGGCGTGTACCGGATCATCCCCATCCTCTGCGAACACGCCGTGGTGATCCCGGATAAAGAATCGGCAGACCGCCAGACAGACCTGCTGTTTGAGGCTTGCAAGCAGTCCGGCAACGCTTTTCTGCCCATTCTGGAAGACCCCATGAAGTTTGCGGATGCAGTCAAAAATGCGGTCAATACCTGCAGACTGAATGTATTCGGCTCGCCGTACGAATCTGCCATGCCGGAACAAATGCCCGAGCAGATCGGGTTCTTTGTGGGGCCGGAAGGCGGATTTTCTGCACAGGAGGAAGATGTGATGCGCTCTGCCGGTTTCGCCGCCATGCGGATCGGTCCGTGGATCCTGCGGGTGGAAACAGCTGCCGTCGCCGGAATCGCCCGTCTCTGGGGCTGATTCAGAGAGTGGTATCCGGTTCGGGATAAAGTTCGTACAACCGTTTCATCGCCATGGAAAACGCCGCCATGGTCATTTCTGCATCAAATCCCGCCCGGTGTGCCTCACCGGGATAATCGTCCGGCAGGGAAAGGGTTGTACGCAATGCCTGCAAGCGATAACTTGGCAGGTTCGGATATGCCTTCCGGATCAGCACAATGCTGTCGAACACGCCGCCCTTCAACAGGGGCAGCCCCACCCGGGCAAGACTTTCCTGCATGAATCCAAGATCAAACCGGGCATTATGAGCAACCAGTTTTGAGCCTTTGATAAAATCCAGAAAAGCGTATGCGGCATCCGTAAATTTCGGTGCATCCTTCACCATATCATTGGTAATGCCATGCACCTGCGTGACCTGATAGGGGATCGGCACAGCAGGATTGACCAGCGTTTCAAAACGGCTGACCGTACCATCGACCTCCACACGGACCGCACCGATTTCCACAATGCGGTCCCGCGTGGGACTCATACCGGTCGTTTCCAGGTCAAAGACCGTGAAAGGACCGAGTCTGTGCCAGAGCTGTGCCATTGATCAATCTTCGTATCCGTTGGGATGGGCAAGACGCCACTTCCATGCCGATTCAATGATCAGTTCCGGATCTTCAAACTGAGGCTTCCAGCCGAGAACCGAACGGGCTTTGTCCGAGCAGGCAATGAGTGTCGGGGGATCTCCGGGACGACGGGGAACAACCTGCGCCGGGATCGGATGACCGGTGACTTTGCGGGCGGCATCCAGAATCTGTTTGACGCTGTAACCGGAGCCGGTACCCAGATTGTAATGTCCACTTTCCGGAGCATACAGAGCTTTTTCGTGGGCCTGCGCAAGGTCCAGCACGTGGATGTAGTCACGGATACAGGTTCCATCCGGCGTATCGTAGTCATCGCCAAAGAGCATGGCGTGGTCCCGTTTTCCGGCAGCGACCTGCAGAAGAATGGGGATCAGGTGAGATTCCGGATTGTGATCTTCGCCAAACTTTTCACTGGCACCCGCTGCATTGAAATAGCGGAGCGCGGCATATTTCAGCCCGTGAACATCACTGTACCAGCGGAGCGCTTTTTCAAAACACAGCTTGGATTCGCCGTAGGGGTTGATGGGATTCTGCGGAGTCGTTTCGCGGATCGGAACTTCCGTAGGATTGCCGAACGTGGCAGCCGTGCTGGAGAACACAAACCGTTTCACACCGCCCTTGATGGCTGCATCCGCCAGATTGATCGCATTGCCGAGATTGTTCTTGAAGTATTTGCCGGGATTCGTCATCGACTCACCCACCAGAGAAAAGGCGGCAAAGTGCATCACGGCATCATACTGTTCTTCACAAAGACACTTGAACAGAAAGTCCCGGTCCTCCAAATCGCCATAGATAAAATTCGCACGGGGATCCACCGCCTTCCGGTGTCCGGTGAAAAGACCGTCAAAAACGGTAACTTCGTAGCCGTGGTTCAACAGATATTCCGTACAGATACTGCCGATATAACCGGCACCGCCAGTAACAAAGACTTTTTTCATCGTCAAAACTCCTTCAGATTTGTTTCTCAATAATAATAGCGCTTTTTCTCAAAACTTCAAGCGACTGTGCAAAAAACATGGTATTTTTTCATATATCTGTATTTTTTTCCGCTTTTTTTGCAGATGGTGCTTGTTATTTCACAGAAACGGGTATATATGTTAATGTTATCGTAAAAATAAAACAGACAAAACGGTACAGACCGAAAGGAATCACACATGCTGAAAAAATTGATTGCAGTTGTTATGATTGCCGGAATCTCCGGGATCTGCAGTGCTATTGCCCCCTTGCCCCCGCCACCCGCAAAGGTGAAGACCAAAGAAATGCTGGCGGCTGAAGCGAAAGCGGAAGAGGCAAAGAAAGCAGCCGAAGCAAAGCGCAAAGCAGAAGAGGCAAAGAAAGCGGCCGAAGCAAAGCGTAAAGCAGAAGAGGCGAAGAAAGCAGCCGAAGCAAAGCGTAAAGCAGAAGAGGCAAAGAAAGCAGCCGAAGCAAAGCGCAAAGCAGAAGAGGCGAAGAAAGCTGCTGAACTGAAAAAGGCGGAAGAGGCAAAGAAAGCGGCTGAAGCAAAACGCAAAGCAGATGAAGCTAAAAAAGCCGCTGAAGCAAAGCGTAAAGCAGAAGAGGCGAAGAAAGCTGCTGAACTGAAGAAGGCGGAAGAGGCAAAGAAAGCCGCTGAAGCAAAGCGCAAAGCAGAAGAGGCGAAGAAAGCCGCCGAAGCAAAGAAAGCCGCTGATCTGAAAAAAGCAGAAGAAGCAAGAAAAGCTGCCGAAGCAAAGAAAGCCGCTGATCTGAAAAAAGCAGAAGAAGCAAGAAAGGCTGCTGAAGCAAAGCGTAAAGCAGATGAAGCGAAAAAAGCCGCCGAAGCGAAGAAAGCTGCTGAACTGAAAAAGGCCGTAGATGCCAAGAGAGCGGCAGACAAAGCCAAGGCAGAAGCTGAACTGAAGCGTGTCAATGCCCGGAAGGCAGAAGCAAAAAAGGCGGCAGAAGCAAAGCGCAAAGTGGAAGTGGAAAAGCCTGAAAATGAATGGCTCTTCAAGAAAAAAGCGCCCGCACCGAAGCGGAAATGGCATGACTATGACATGAACAAGGTCAGCTACCCTGTGATCTTCTGATCCGGTTCATCCGCAAAAACACAAAGGCTGTTGCAGAGCAATTTGCAACAGCCTTTTTCTTTGGTTGTAAGTTTCTGAAATGGTACGGGGAAAAGAATTTTTGTTCTTTTCCCCACAAAACATGTTTCTGTGCTTTTTTTGCGACACGGGGTCAGCACAGCCCGGTGCCCTTGCCCGGAACTTATTCCAGTCTGGCGATTTTCGCCTTCAACAACAGCAGTTCAGGATCCTCCTGGAACAGTTTACTGTTGAGCTTCTTCTGTTCCCAGTTGGCGTAATACTCCTGAAACTGACGATCATAGAGCTGATCATGCTGTTTCATCCACCGGAGCAGAAAAGGTTGTACCTGATCTTTTTCCTGGTCCTGCAAAGCAGCCAGGAAGCACCGATGGGCAATGTACTGGCGTTCATACCCGGGATACCCGGAACAGATCATCAGGAGTTCTTCTCCGGCGAAACCGCGCCGAAGCAGATAATCCAGTTCATCTGTCGGAATTCCTCCTTCCTGTGTTAAGAGGTGATTGATTTCCTGTTTCCATTCGTTGATGTTGAGTAATGTGTTGTTCATTCTATTTACCTCCCTGCGGTATAGACAACACAGAAACAGAAAATGTTTTTATTTTTTTATGCGATTTCGCAAATTTTTCTTCTGTTCTTCCAACAGCATCCGGTCACCGGCATCCAACTGTTCCGGCTTGATCCGTTCCAATGCTGCAAGAGCATGGGCGTACTGCTGGTCGATCATGGCACATTCCGCCTGTTTCCAAAGAGCGCCGATACGCATTTCTGAAGCTGACGCCCTGCCATACTCCTGATACGCCTCCGCATAAAGCCGCTGCGCACGGAGCAGATCTCCGCTCAACTCGAACACAGCACCCGCACTGACATACCGGGGCCGGTTTTCCCGGAGAATCTGCAGTGCATCATTGACCGAATTCAGATTGCCCAGTTTCATGTGTGCCTTTGCCAGATACCAGTTGAGTTCCGGATCCTGCGCCACTTCCGGCATCCGGGCGCTTTCCAATACTTTGACCATTTCCAGACAATCATGTTTCACCGGTTCACCATCAATCCGGTAAGATTCATCATAAATCATCGCAATCAACACCGCATAACGGACTTTTGCCAGCCCATACGTTTTCTCCATCCGTGCCCGGAAAAACTGGATGGCGGCTCCGGGATCTCCCGCAAACCCATAGGAATGAAACAAGACGGAAAAGATCTCTGCACGGTGTTCCTCTTTCAGTTTCTGATCGGCAAGCATTTCCTGAACGGCGTTGTGCATAATCCGTTCATTGGTAAAGGAAAAACGGTTGAGCCAGCAGAGTTTCCGCAAAGCGGAATCATCATCTGCCAATGCACAGGCGGCATTGAAATTTTCCAGTTTCTGCGTGTAGCGCAATGCCGGTTCGCTGTTTCTTTTCAAAATATCCTGTACACTTTCTGCGCAGAGCTGCCACACCGTCATCAGCAAAGTAAGAAGAAACCATTTTTTCATGGGGCGACCTCCGTAAAGACTGCACGGAGATAACGCACCCGCACCGAAGGATCGTGTTCGATCGTGTTCCGATATTGACGGAGCATTTCATGGTAGGACACGCCGTTGTTTCTCCGGCTCTTGAGATGAGTCTTTTCTGCAAATGCCGTAAGAACGGAATCTTCAATCCTTTCTTTCGCAGAAAGATACGCTTCCGGCATCTGTACCGGGAGATAATTTTTACCGATAACCACCCGCAGCCCCTTTTCCGGCAGGATCGTACTCAGATTTTCCCAGGGAACCGTGATCCGGCAAACATTTTTTCCCATGCGGTCCCGCCGGAACTCCGCTTCAATATTCTCTGCAAAAATCCCCGGCAATACATGGAACCCGGTTTCAATACTGCGTTTCGGTTGTGTTTTACAGGTAATTGTCAAATACCCTTGTCCGGTCTCTCTGCCGGGTGCAATCAACACCCGGAGATTTTCTCCGGCTGTTTCTTCACGGATATAAAATGTCAGACCGTATTCGTTGCAGGAGACATCATAACTTTTTTCTGTCAAAGCAAAGAGTTCTGTTTGATCCGGTACCGGTTTCCAGGGGATTGTCAAAAGCGGGATCTGCTCTGCTGCAGTCAGTTGGAACAAAAGAAAGAAGATCAGCAATATGTAAAATTTCTTCATCATTTTTTCTCCGTCAGTTTGAGGATTCGTTCCATGATCTCCAGTCGCAAGTGATCAGAGTTCTCCGCTGTATTCTGCTGTTCCAACCAGAGGCTGTATTCCTGCGCCAGTTTTGCCTTGGCAGGCTGCTTCATCTGAACAACACAAAGCTGGCGGAGCAGATCGGCATATCCCTGCACATCCCGGGCGGGAAAGCGGAGACCGGTGTATGGTTCGTCACAGTTGTTTCCGGGATCAGCGGGCTGTTCCTTGATCCGGAACGGAAGAACACGCACCTGCAGCGGAATCTCGCCGGCATCTCTGCCATCAGCAAGTAACTGGATCGAGCCGGTATAAACTCCGGCAGGAGCGCGGGCAGTGATCTCCAGAAGAAACGCCTTGACGGCGCAGGGGATGGGCAGCGAACTGTGAGCCAGTGTCGGGGGCGGTGCTTTCCGGAAACGGGGATCGATCGCACCGTTACATTCCATCCATACATCTCCATCCGGATAAGAAATGCGGAACTGGTTGATCCGCTTTGTTTCATCGATCCGCACAATATTTTCATCCGTTGTAAAGGCATACGGAACCGGAATACTCCCGTGGATCGGAGCATAAAGATGAGGCTCCTGCACCGGATTGATAAAACGCCGGGAAAGGACCAGCACCCGCACCGCAGACGCCGGAATCATATTGCCCTCTTTGCTTTTCAAATCGCCGGGAACAAATTTCAGTTCGGGGATCCGGGAGAAAGGATAGACGATGAACGGCACAAAATCCCTGCCGTTCTGTGCAGCAACGAAACGCAAGTCCCGCTTCAGCAGATTCTTCAAAGGCGGCATCCGGTAAGGCGAAAAGTCTGCCAGATCTCCGGGTGCGGCAGTAAAGACAGTCAGGATTTTATCCCGGATCAGCCCTTCCTCCCGTTGAAATGCTCCGGACAGAGCCTCCAACTCGTCGGCGCGGCGCTGCATGGACTGCCAGTCTTTGACCGTCAATGAACGGTTTATCAGGTTCGCCTGTAAAACCATCCGGCAGAGGTTGGTCAAGTACAGATTGGACCGGCGGTCAGCCGCACTTTGCATGGCAGTCCGGTAATTATTCTGTTCAACTCTGGAGATCGGCTGGATCCGCAGCTCATCCGTCTCCAGTGAGCCTTCATACAGTCGCAGGTTTTCCAGAGTCCCGATGAAATCTTTTCCACAGACGATCGACCGGATATCCAACAGTGGCAGGAATCCGTATGCTGCCGCCTGCAAACCGCCATCCATGAAAAATTCGGCACACCGTTCCCGCACAGAATAGCGGAAGGTAAAGCAGTGAACCGTATCCAGTTTGACCGGTGTTCTGCCCCGGAGCGTAAAATCCGGTCCCAGCAGATCGCCCACTTTGGCTTGAAATGTGAGGGAAGGGATCCGGTTTTCATCCAATGTCAGAACAAAAGTTCCGAATGAAAGTTTACGGACCTCATCCTCGTCAAATGCTTCCGCATCGAAAGAGACCCGAAAACATCCGGAAAGGGTCCTGCCGTCGAAGAGGTCGCTGCGGAGATGGGAAGTAAAATAGGCTTTTTTCTCATCGATCCGCAGCCCGCCCTGCTTGAGAAACTCGATCTCATCCCGATCGGAAAGGCTGATATTATTTCCGGTGACCGAGCTGCATTTTCCCGGCTGGGAGACAAAATCCAGATCCAGCACCGGAGTGTGGTACTGGGCGGAAACAAGCGCTCCGCAAAGCAGGGTACACAGGATCAACAGTGCAGTTAAAAATTTTTTCATACGGACCTTTCATGCAATATTTTTCAAAAAAACGGTTTATAATACAATGCGCGCGCAAAAAAGTCAAACAAAAAACGGATTTTTTTGTTGAAATGCCGGAAAAGCGTGGTAGATTTTTCAAAAGGACCAAAACCAAGGAGAAAATCATGCAGGATCTTGAGATTTACGATTGTCATATCCATCTGATGCCGGGAAATCCGGACGGACCCGAAATCTTCCGTTCAAAAGCAAAAGAAGCCGGGATCAGCGGCGGGATCATTTTCAGTATGCCACCCGAAACCACACTGGTCTGCGGGGAACACCCCATGCCTTGGAAAGACCGGATCGCACACGTGCTGGATTTCTGTTCAAAACTGGAGAATTATTATCCGTTCTACCGGATCGACCCCACGCAGGCAAATGCCATTGAGCAGGTGGAATACGCTAAAAATGCCGGAATCAAAGGATTCAAAGTCCTCTGCAACCGGTATATGCCCGCAGACGGGTTGAACACATACCGGAAGATGGCGGAGCTGGATATGCCCATTCTGTTCCACTCGGGAATCCTGTGGGACGGCGGCGAAGTCAGCACGAATTTCAACCGTCCAGCCAACTTTGAATGTATGCTGGAAGTGCCCCGGCTCCGTTTCGCGCTGGCGCACGTCTCCTGGCCCTGGACCGATGAATGTATCGCCCTCTTCGGCAAGTTCGCCAATACCCGCCTCTGCAAAAAGGACACACCCGATATGTATGTGGATTCCTCTCCCGGCGCACCGGATTTCTACCGGGATGAGATTTTCCGGAATTTTGTGCTCCACCGGTACGGAATCGAAGACAGACTGATGTTCGGGGTTGATGGTTTGGCAAATTCGTACGATATCCGGCACACAAAACACGTGATCGATACCGACCGGAAGATGTTCGACCGTCTGCAGGAACAGTACGGAAACTATGAAGGCTATATGTGGGAGGGTTTGGAAAAACTTTCCACGGAAGACCGGAACCCGTTCCGCAAGACATTCCGCAACGCAGTTAAGAAAAATATTCTGGAATTTTTAAATGGCAGGCAGTAATGCTTGCACATCATAAGGAGAAAATCATGCAGGATCTTGAGATTTACGATTGTCATATCCACCTGATGCCGCGGGATACGGAAGGACCGGAGATCTTCCGGTCAAAGGCAAAAGAATCCGGCGTAAGCGGCGGGATCATTTTCAGTATGCCGCCCGAAACCACGGTCAAGTGGCGGGGCGCAGAACCTATGCAGTGGAAAGACCGGGTCACGCATGTGCTGGATTTCTGTTCCAAACTGGAGAATTTTTACCCCTTCCTCTGGATCGACCCCACCCTGCCGAACGCTGTGGAACAGGTGGAATATGCAAAAAATGCCGGAATCAAAGGCTTCAAGGTCATCTGTAACCGGTATATGCCCGTGGAAGGGCTGACCGCATACCGGAAGATGGCGGAGCTGGATATGCCTCTGCTGTTCCACTCCGGGATCCTGTGGGAGGGCGGCGAACCCACTGCCAACTGGAACCGCCCCGGCAACTTTGAATGTATGCTGGAAGTACCCCGGATCCGCTTCGCACTGGCACACGTCTCATGGCCATGGACCGATGAATGTACCGCACTTTTCGGAAAGTTCGCCAATACCCACATCATCAATAAAGATGCCGCTGTCATGTACATCGATTCCTCCCCGGGCGCCGCAGATTTTTACCGGGACGACATCTTCAAGAAACTCGTTCTCAACCGTTACGGGATCGAAGATAAACTGCTCTTCGGCATCGACCGCCATGCCAATGCGTATGATGTCCGATGGGCAAAGTATATCATCGATTTCGACCGCAAAATGTTCGACCGCCTGCAGGAACAGTACGGCGACTATGAAGGCTATATGTGGGAGGGTCTGGAAAAACTTTCCACAGAAGACCGGAACCCCTTCCGTAAGACATTCCGCAACGCAGTTAAAAGAAATATTTTGAACTTTTTAGGTATCAAGGAGTAACAACAATGAGCTTTGAACGTTATCAGGAAATCCCCCTCTGGAACAGCAATATGCCATTCACCGATGGCAAGGAAGCCGGACGGACAGAACACTTTCTGGACAGCAATGACGGGATCACACGCCTCACCGATGTGACTGCCCCAAGCATCACATACTATCCCGTCAGTGGAAGAGGTCCCCACCCCGCCGTGATCGTCTGCCCCGGCGGTGGATACGGCATCCTCGCGTGGAACCATGAAGGAATCGATCTGTGTTCCTATTTCAACAGCATCGGATTCAGTGCCTTCCTTCTGAAGTACCGGGTCCCGGACAACCGGGCGGCAGCTCATGCAGACGCCTGCCGTGCCATCCGTCTCATCCGTGCCAATGCCGCAGAGTTGAATGTGGATCCGGATAAAATCGGGATCATGGGCTTTTCCGCCGGCGCTCACCTGACCGCCACCGTTGCCGCACCCGCCGATCCGGTGCCGTACGAAAAGGTGGATGCGCTTGATGAGTTGAGCTGCAGACCCGATTTCGCTGCCCTGATCTATCCCGCATACCTGTGCGATCCGGATCTGAACCTGAACCCGGAATTCAAAATCGATGAAAATACTCCCCCCATGTTCCTCATTCAGACGGAAGACGATGAAATCCGGGTGGAATGTTCTCTCGCATGGTATCTTGCCATGAAACGGGCAAAACGCCCCGCAGAAATGCACCTCTTTGCAGAAGGCGGACACGGTTACGGCATCCTGCGTACAGGAAACCCCGTAGCAAACTGGCCCAAGATCGCTGCCGGCTGGTTCGAACGGGTCGCCGGAAAAATCACACTCAAATAACAGTCCAAAGGACTGCAAAAAAAAACGAAGCACTGCCATTTCCGGCGGTGCTTCGTTTGTTGTAAATTGCTTGTCCGGAGAACGGTTACTTCACGAGCGCAGATGCCGCTTCAATCAGACGCGGTGCTGTATCGTGAGCTGGTCCGCCGCCTTCCACAGGCAGAATTTCATAACCGCCTCTGCCGAAACATTCCGGCAGGGGGATATAACCGCATTCGCCCATGGAGAGAGAGGAAATGACCGTCGTCTCAAAGCGGGACGCCGCCTTGATGGCAAGACCGATCTCGGTAAACGGTTCACCCGGCAAAGTCACGATCGCCGCTTTGTCGCCGAACTGAATGGAGAGCAGACGGAAATCCCGTGCGCCCACACATGTCTCCCGGAAGGTCAGCAGCTGATCCGCAAAGAAACGTGCCACCGGACCTTCGCCCCGGGCAAGACCGGAAGCCGTCATTTCTGCTTCTTCGTTGGGATCGAAAGGCTTGGCGAGAACTTCCTTCGCCTTTGCCGCTTCTTCATCCGTAACAACTGTATAGGGGATCGTGATCGTATCGGAGACCAGTTTGATTCCGTTGACATCAACCATTTTCAGGTCTGCCAGAGCCGGAACGATCTTTGCGGCATACTCCTTACCGATCCGTTTGGCTTCTTCAAAGCTGGATTGATCCCGGTCTGTCGAGTTGTCAAAGTGGTTGATGTTCCCGGAGGCGCCAATGAGGGTGATGACCGGCACATCGTAACCAAGCTGATTCTGGATCTCCCGTTCCATTCTGCCGGGCCAGTCAGCAGAAACCGTATCACCCGCAATGGTATCGGTATGATTGACGATATTGACGATCAGAGCCGCCAGTTTTCCGCCGATTTTCCATGCCAGCATGGGGATGGAATAATCCACCGTACCTTCCGGCTTGACGATCTCCGGGTTCAACTTTCCGGGATTGGTCACCACAGAACCGTCTTTCATCCAGTACCGGCGATTGAACGCCAGCGTATCGCAGAAAGCCTCGCCGGTGCAGAAATCACATTCCTGCATACTGGCTGCTGCACGTTGCACGGCAGCGGCACTGCGTTCCGCAAAGGTCTGCAACCATTCTTCATCAGGATCATCCCCGAAGAAACGGTCCGGATAGGGAGCGGTATGGGAGTGTGTTGCACTGAACAGCACCTGATCTGCCCAGTCGATCCCGATCTTCGCCATTTCCGTTTTGCAGCGTTCGATCAGATCGTGGGCGATGAAACAGACATCGGCGGAAAGGATGGCGCACTTGCCGCCATCCGCCATTTCCAGCGCCAGAACACGGATATAAAGTTCATCAAACGCACCATCGTTGGGACGGGGATCGAAGTACCCGCAGAGGGGCACTCCGACTTTGGGCGTGATGATCTCTCTTGCAAAACCGCATTTCATCGCTTCACCTCTCAAAGGCTGATGATCTTACCGCCGTTCTGTGCAGATTCATGTGCCGCTGCACAGAGCTTCAGGTTGTGAACTGCATCTTCCGCATTGATCGGCGTCTTGTTCTGAATACTTTCCGCATGGTGTTCGATGAGCGTCTGGTAGATGTTCTGGATCGGGGCGGGTGCGATTTCCTGCACCTTGCCCAGATCATCCAGTTCCAGTCTCATACGGCAGGGTTCGCCGTCATGACCGGAGAGCTGGAACATGCTGCCGAAGCTGCGCAGAACTGCTTTATCGCCATACAGTTCAAAGCCCAGGTTGGTCAGCGTGCCGCCGAGACCGCCGCGGAATTCACTGAAGGAGGCACGGACACTGCCCTGAGTGCCGTCTTCAAAGAAGAACTTGATATAGGCACCATCTTCGGCAACAATCGGCATGACTTTCGGGTAGTAAACAGCGGCAATCTTGGCGATCTTCTTACCGAAAACAAACTCCGCCACATAGAAGCAGTGGCTGGCAACGTCACCGATGGGGCCGCCCATTTCTTCGATCTTGCTGCAGCGCCAGGTGGCGGCTTCCGCCGGATCGTAACCGTAAGCAAATTCCATGTGGAAGCAGCTGTCATTCACCGTCCCGAGGGTACCGGCAGCCATGACTTCCTGTGCCTTGATGTTCCAGGCATTGTTGACCATCATGTGGTCGACAGAAAGAGAAAGTCCCTTCGCAGCTGCGAGGTCCACCATCTTCTGCGCATCGGCAACGCTGGTCGCAGCGGGTTTTTCCACGATCACATGTTTGCCGGCCTCGAGTGCGGCGCAGGCAAGTGCAGCGTGGCTGGCGTTATTGGTAGCTATGTAGACAGCATCAATATCGGCATCCGCAAGGATGGCTTCCATGTTGTCGTACCACTTGAGCCCCAGAGCTTCTGCGGCTTCTTTACGGGCGGGGTTCATATCCGTTGCACCGGTGAGAACTGCTTTTTCCAGACCGTTGAAACGAGTCTTATCGCAGCCGTAACCTTCTTTGGCAACGCGGTTTTCAGCAATACCGCCAAAACCGATGATGGCGTATCTGATCTTATCCATTTTTCTGATTCCTTGTGCTTGATTGAAAAGTTGAAAAAGGACGGCACCCGCTGCCGGGAAGCCGTCCTTGGTCTGTCTCAGTTTATGAGAAAGAATGACTTACTTCATGTAAGCAGCGGCGACCTTGTTGAAGGCATCAATGTATGCCTGGATGTGTTCCACTTCGTAGGTCGGGTGCGTGAAGAAGCTGATGGTGCGGTCCGTCATCCAGTTCGCCTGCTTGCAGTTGAACTTGGTGTAGTCGATGTTTCTGGACTTGGGATCGTTGAACGGATAGCTCGCAACACCGAAGCCCTTGCGGTCGGTGTAAGCCTGTTCCTTGTACATTTCCGGCCAGAGAACGCTGTAAACTGCCACGCCTTCAGCAGCCATCGCAGCAATGAACTGCTTGGTGTCAATGCCGTCTTTGAGCTTGGAGGGGTCGATCACGATCGGGCACCACCAGAAGGCATTCTGACGATCCTTGGTGTCAACCGGCACATGGAGGACCAGCGGGTGATCCTTGAGAGCCTTGATGATCATCTTACCGTTGCGGATACGGTTCTTCAGGTTCCAGTTGTCAAAGCGTTCCAGTTCGCCCAGACCGATCGCAGACTGCATTTCGGTCATACGGAAGTTGAAGCCCACGCGACGGTGGATGTAAAGCTGTTTGCCTTCCATTTCGAGAAGGTTGAGTTTCGCCTTGACATCGTAGCCATGGTCACGGAAGGAACGGCATTCCCAAGCCAGATCTTCGTCGTTGGTGACGACCATACCGCCTTCACCACCGGTGGTGAAGTGTTTGCTCTGGCAGAAGCTGAAGCAGCCGACATGACCGATGGTACCGGCTTTTTTGCCTTTGTAGACACCGCCGAAGCACTGTGCGCAGTCTTCCACAACGTAGAGGTTGTGCTTTGCAGCGATTTTCATGATGGGATCCATGTCAGCAACGATACCGTAGAGGTGAACCACAACGATCGCTTTGGTGCGTTCGGTGATGCACGCTTCGATCGCCTTCGGGTCGATGGTGTGATCCGTGGTCACGTCAGCAAACACGGGCATAGCACCGGCCTGGAGAGCACAGAAGCTGGAAGCGATAAAGCTGTAGGAGGTGCAAACCACTTCGTCGCCGGGGCCGATGCCGAGGCTGGCAAGTGCCGTGTGGAGAGCGCAAGTGCCGTTGGCAACGCTGATCGCATGGTTGACACCAAGCCATTTCGCCCAGGCTTTTTCAAATTCCATACCAACCTTGCCGGTCCAGTAGTTGACTTTGCCGGACTTCAGGATGTCAACAACCTTGTCATAGGTCGTTTCATTGAAAGTCGGCCATGCGGGCCACTTGCCGTTGTAGACTTTCTTGCCGCCATCGATCGCAAGCTTTTCGACTTTCTTCGCTGCGGGTTTCTTGGCTGCGGGTTTCGCTGCCGCCTTCTTCACGGCGGGCTTTGCTGCTTTCGCAGGTGCTTTCTTTGTTGCCATTGTTGTCAACTCCTGATTGTTCCGGCGCATCGGTTTATCCGGTACGCCATTTTTGTTTTGGAAAAATTAAGTGTTCCTGATATTATTTTACATTCTTTTTGTCAAATCGCAAGAGCAAAATGCTGTAAAAGCATAGTTTTTTATTGTAAATTCTTACGATTTTTGCGTTTTTACAGATTTTTTCCCATTGTAAAGAGAATTTTTTGTTGTATTTTGATGGAGAAAGAGAAACATTCTGGAAAGGATAGTGAAAAATTATGGCACTTTATACAACGGAAACCATCCTGTGGAGTCTGGGGCTGACACTGATCGCAGGTCTGGCAACAGGGGCTGGAAGCGTGATCGCATTTTTCTTCAAACGGACCAACACAAAATTTCTTTCCTGCGCCCTCGGCTTCTCTGCGGGAATGATGGTCTACATCTCCCTGGTGGAACTGCTGGCTGAAGCACATGCCCATCTGGGAGAAGTTTACGGCTCCAGACCCGGCGGACTGGCAACAACCGGCTTCTTTTTCGGCGGAATGCTCCTCGCCATGGCAATCGATAAACTGATCCCGGGCGGCGAAAATCCCCACGAAGTCCGGGGCGTTGAAGAGATGGATTCCCCGAAACACAAGGATAAAATGCTCCGGAGCAGTATTCTTTTTGCTCTTGCTCTGGCAATCCACAACTTCCCGGAAGGGATGGCTGTCTTCATGGCAGGGCTGCTGAATCCCGAAACTGGGATCTCCATCGCCATTGCCGTTGCGATCCATAACATCCCGGAAGGGATCACCGTCTCCGTTCCCATGTACCACGCTACCGGAAGCAGAAAAAAAGCCTTTGCCTACTCCTTTCTCTCCGGACTTGCTGAACCCGCCGGCGCCCTGATCGCATGGCTGCTGCTGATGCCATTCCTCACAGAAGTGGTTATGATGTTCACCTTCTCCGCCGTCGCCGGGATCATGGTATATATCGCCTTTGATGAATTACTGCCGCTTTCCGAAGAATACGGGGAACACCACATTGCCATCGCAGGCGTGATCGGCGGGATGCTCGTCATGGCTCTGACACTGGTTCTCTGACATTGAAAAAACAGTTTTTTGTGCTACATTAAAAACATCACAAAAATGCAAAAGAACAGAAAACAGGCAATATTATGAAAAAGATCAAGCCGGAAGATTTGAAACTGGTCAACCTGCACACACACTGTCAGTTCTGCGGACACAGCACCGGGCTGCCCGCCGATTACTGCGCTGAAGTCAGCGGACACGCAGACTGCATCGGGTTCAGCGATCATGGTCCCTATCCCGATGATTTTGCCTTCGGCGACCGCATGAAGTATGCCATGATGCCCGAATACAGCGCCGCGCTGGATGCCGCACAGGAACAGTATAAAAATCTGAACATCCTGCGCGGTCTGGAAATCGAATGGCGCAAAGATTTGGGAAAAGATTTTTACAAAGAATATCGGGAAAAATTCCGGTTGGATTACTTCGCAGGATCCGCACACTATACCGAAATGGGCGATAAACTCCTGCATTTTGCCGGATTCACCCCCGATAAAAAATCGATCCGCAGCTTCGTGGATACCACACTCGCCATGATCGAAAGCGAAGTCTACGATTTCATCGCACACCCCGACGCCTTCATGAACAAACAGCCAACCACAGACAGCGAACTGGAAAGCTGGTTCAATGAGATCTTCTGTGCCGCAAAACAGTATAATATTCCCCTTGAAGTCAACGCCAACGGGATCCGGGGAAAACGCTGCTATCCCTGCCGCCGTTTCTGGGAACTGGCTGGCGCATACGGCGGCGTCCGCGTCATTGTCAATTCGGATGCCCATTTCCTCGGTCAGGTCTACGATGATGCCATGGCTGATGTCGTCAACCTGGCCATCGAAACGGGAAATACGCCCCGCAACAACGAACTCGCAGCTGAAATTCTGCGCAAACGTAAGGGCTGAACAAGATCAAATCGCTGCTGTACCCGTTCAAAAAAACAGTGATTCTACGCCTGCATCGACAAAAACTCTTTCCGGATCTTTGAATTTTTCCAATTTTTTTCAAAAATCAGCTTGACAGAACACGAAAACGGTGTATATTAAACGTGTCATTACCACGAAAGGTATTGATCCCAAGTGGCGGGGTAGCTCAGTTGGTAGATCAGAGG
>JAGAPM010000165.1 GCA_017623265.1 Lentisphaeria bacterium
CGAGAAGCTCATGATAGACCTTTACATGATCAAATTCCGTCCGGTGACGTTTCCAGCGGAACATGGCGGGCGGAATAAAATTATAAACTGTGGCGATCACACACCAGCCGCAAAGCAGCAGGAAAAGCAAACGCCGCCGGGGAACAGTCCGGATCCCGAAACCGGTGTCAGGCGGCTCATTTCTGCGGCGGTCGGCAAACTCATCGTGCCACAGGAACAGCAACAGAAACGCCACTGCCAGCAGAAACGCACTCACATAACGGTCAAAGGAAGGAAGGGAACGCTGCTCCTGAAATTCAAAAATATAATAGATCAGTGTAGTCAGCAGAAACAGGAAAAATGCGACAACAAAGAACCACATTCCCATCCGTGCGGAACGGGCGCGGGCAGGCAAAACACTCCGTTTCTGCAACAGACAAAACAGAAAAATCAACACCGCAAAGAAGAGGGCATAACCGCAAAGCAACCGGATCACAAAGTCGAAAATCACCTCATAGCTGCGTTCCGGGATATTGTGGATAAAGGCGTTGTAAACCGCTTCCGGGGTAATTTTTGTACCGCCGAACTTCAACGGAGTCTCATGGAGCTTCAACAGATACACCCACGAATATTTCAGAACAAACGGCAACACCAGCGAAAAGGCAAGTACCGGCAGATAACGGAAAAATGACCGGCGCGCCGGAAACAAATCCCGTCTCTCCGAAATCAACTTGATGATCAACAGAACATTCACCCCGATCGCATAGCCGAATCCGGCATTCCGGATCATAAACAGGAAAGATGTCATGATCCCCAGTGCGAACAGATCATACCGGGAGTCTTTCCGCAAGGTCAGGACCGCATACACACACAAGCCGAACAGACACGCCAACGGTGCATCGGTATAACAGGTGTGAAAATCCTCCCGCAGAAAAAGCGGAACAAATCCCAAATAGGCAAGACACATAACCAGCATCTGCCAACGGCGTTCTTTCGTCAGCGTTGCCAGCGGATAAAGCCAGATCCCCAGCAGGAGCAGCTCATGTCCGTACATCACAATAAACTCGGTAAACGGGACTCCGAAAAAGCAGTAATGGGCAAGCATAATGATCAGGCAGGTACCCGGAGGATAGGAGGCATGGCTCAAAATTCCGCCAAACTCGCACCCCAGTTTTCCGTCGCGCATAAAAAGTTGAGCTGCTGCACCCCAGTGGGAGATCTCATCCCAACTGTAAAACTTCCGCCACAGAGTCAGCACAAAAAAAGATACCAGAAAGATCAGGGCAAAAATGATTCCCGGAGTCAGAAAACGGGTCAGAACCGGTTTACCGCCTTCCCGGTACATCCGGCACAAAACCGGCACATAAAGCGCCATGTTCAAGCCGAAAATCACAAGAAAACCGGCGTATGCTACATGAAAAGCTGCGGCGGCATACAAAAGCAATGCATTGCAGATCAGGGAGATCAGAAAAACACGTTCAGCACGGATCCCGAAAAAGGTTGAAGCAAAAAGACTGCCGGCAAAAAGGAATAGCAGCAGGTTGCAGAAACCGGCAGCGATCAACATTGCTTTCTCCTGAAAATGACAAATTTCTGAGCTATAAAGCAAAGCAGAAAGAGGACCACATCAACCAGCGGCTTGCCGTAGGCTACCGGCATAAAGCGGGAAACCCAGGCGGTCAGAAGCCAGGAGGCAACAAAAATCACTGCACAGAGCAGATAATAACCGGCAAGGCTTTTGCCAAGGGGCTGACGTTCCAGTTTCGATTTCCGGAACACAACATAGCGGTTGACCGTGAAACTCCAAAGGGAGGAACATACCCGCGCCCCCAATACAGAAAGGAATAAACGGGGATTACATGCACCGAAAAAGGGCAGATCCCAGGTTATAGTACTGCTCCCGAGAAACACATAATACACCAGACAGAACAGCAGATAATCCAGCAGCGCTGCCGAAAGCGAGGAAAGCACAAAGGTAAAAAATTCTCCCAACAGATAGTGGAAGATCACCCCGTAGATCCGGCAGGCATCTTTCACCGGATGAAAATGTGTTCCGGAATTTTCATCAAAATATACCGTCTGGATCGGAAACTCCAGAATGGAATAGCCGGCTTTCTTCGTGGCAAGCAGCATTTCCGTTTCAAACTCAAAACGATCACCGGGCAGAGCGAGACAGGCTTTCATAAATCCCGGAGGGATCCCCCGTAAACCGGTCTGGGTATCCGTCACATTCAAACGGAGAACTTTCCGGAACATAAAGCTGGTCAGATGGTTCCCGAAACGGCTCTTCCACGGCACATCATCGCCCGTAAAAACACGGCTGCCAAGCACAAGATTGCGGGGATGTGCCTGTAATTCCGCCCCGATATGAAGAATGTCTTCCGGCAGATGCTGTCCATCTCCATCCGCCGTAACGCAACCGGAAAATCCATCTTCCCCATAGCGGGCAAGCAGATAACGGAACGCCGTCTTCAGCGCCGCCCCTTTGCCTTTATTCTTCTCATGGTGAATGACCGTACAACCGTTCTGCAGCGCCAATTGATCAAAAATCGGCTGTTTTTCCACACAACTGCCGTCATCGATCACAAGCAGTTCCAACTGCCCGGAAAGTTTTTCCAGACTGTTTACCAGTTCCAGGATCCGCTCATCGGGATCCAGTGACGGCAACACATAGATGACTGGTTTTTCCGGCATATCACCTGACTCCATTATTTCAGGTTTGCGAATATATCTTCCCCAAGTTCGGAGTGACGACGGAGTAGATCCCGTTTCACTTTGCCGGAAACTGTTTTCGGCAGAGCCCGCACAAATTCAATTTCACGGGGATACTTATAAGGCGCTGTGTGGTGCTTTGCAAACTCTTGAATATCACGGATAAGCGCCTCATCTCCGGTATAACCGTCTTTCAGAATGATATACGCTTTCACACGGGTACCACGCATCGGGTCGGAAACACCGATCACGGCAACCTCCACCACAGCGGGGTGCTTCATGATCACTTCTTCCACTTCCAGCGGACCGATCCGGTATCCGGAACTCTTAATGATATCATCGCTGCGGCCGACAAACCAATAGTTGCCGTTTTCATCCAGACGCGCTTTATCGCCGGTGTAATAGAAATCACCCACAAAGGCATCCTTGTTGGCGGCTTCGTCATCCAGATATTCCCGGATCAGACCAACAGGACGGCATTCCGGCGTGATCTTGATCGCAATTCTGCCGTCTTCACCCACGGGAACCGGTTCGCCGTTCTCATCATGCAGTTCCACATGCCAACCGGGAGAAGGCTTACCCATAGAGCCAAGAACAGGTTCCTCTCCGGGGAAGTTGCCGATAATACAGCAGGTTTCCGTCTGACCGTACGCTTCACGGATCGTGATACCAGTACCGGCTTTCCACATACGGACCGTTTCCGTATGAAGCGGTTCACCGGCCGCAGTACAACTCACCAACTGGGAGAGATTGAACTTGGAAAGATCGGAAAGCACCAGCATTCGATAAATCGTTGGCGGAGCACAGAAACGGGTCACTTCATATTTTTCCATCAGCGGCAGAAGTTCTTCCGGATGGAATTTCCCGCGGATATCATAGATCAGAAGGCACGCGCCCGCACACCATTGCCCGAAATAGTTCCCCCAAAGGTTCTTTGCCCAGCCGGTGTCGGAAATGGTCAGCTGGACATCATTGGAAGTCGATCCATGCCAGAGTGCAGTCACCCGGTGACCGAGGGCAAGGTCGTGACTGTGCAGCACCATTTTCGGATGGGAACTGGTACCGGAGGTAAACATGATGATCATGGGATCGGTAGCTTTGGTCTTCGCCCGGAAC
>JAGAPM010000021.1 GCA_017623265.1 Lentisphaeria bacterium
GCATTCTCCGGCAGCGGCATCAGCTCCCTCTGCGCCGACTATCAAGCTCACCAATCCGCAGCCGGCAGCAGCGGAAAGTGAAGTCCCGACCGATACAGCACAGATCACACGTCAACCTGCAGCGCCGAGTTCTCCCGGCATGAGCGGGACCGTTAAGTTGCGTCCCCAATCCCAGCAGACGATCCGTCTGACACCTTCTGCGGGTGGTCTGCAGCTGAAAAAGCCGGTTGAAAAGACCGGTCTTGCCGCGGCAGAAGCCCCGAAAGAACTTACCAACAAGCTGGAACAGGAGAAGGTCGCCGAGAAATCACCGGCAGCGATGATGTATCTGATCTCCTCGGTGGTTGCCCTGCTGATCATTGGCTTTACCTGCTTTATAATGTATGCGCAGTATTCCAATTTCTTCAGCGGGACCGATATCAACGTTCCGGGCTTAACGCGTCAGACAAGTTCAACCAACGGAAACTGATCAGGATTCCTGAAGGGACCGGCTCTCTGAACCGGTCCTTTTTTATTTTTTCCGGAAATTTTACGGGAAAAGTATCTGTTTTTTCCCGCAGGTGATTTGTCTTTTTCCGGACTTGTGCTATATTATTATAAAAAATAACATAAACAATCGAACATAAAAAACGAACACAGAAACGAAGGAGCACATTACAGTGGCCTGCAAAATCATCGTATTCGTGAAGCAGGTCCCGGACACCAAGAACGTGACGGGGCAGGCAATGAAAGAGGATGGAACTGTGAATCGTGCGGCTTTGCCGGCGATTTTCAATCCGGAAGACCTCAACGCACTGGAACTCGCACTCCAGCTGAAAGAACGTTACAACGGCTATGTCGTTGTCGCAACCATGGGGCTGCCCTCTGCGGCTGGTGTACTGCGCAGCGCCCTCAGCCGCGGTGCGGATGAAGCGATCCTGCTGACCGACCGGGCACTCGGCGGAGCAGACACTCTGGCAACCAGCTTTGCCCTCAGCCGCTGCGCAAGAAAGATCGGTGATTTCGATCTGATTCTCTGCGGAAGGCAGGCGATCGACGGTGACACGGCTCAGGTCGGTCCCCAGATCGCAGAAAAACTCGCCCTGCCCCAGATCTCCTATGTGGAAGAAGTGTTGGATCTCGGCGATGGCAAGATCCGTGCGAAACGCGCCATTGAAGGTGGCTATGAAATTCTCGAATCCCCCACACCCGCCCTGCTGACCGTGATCGATTCCAACGATCCCCGCCCGCAGCATGCCCGTCTGCTCATGAAGTTCAAGCGTGCAAAAACTCCTTCCGAAATCAAAGCGGAAGGCGGCGATGATGCAGCGATCGAAGCTGCGAAGGCAAAAGGTCTGCTGATCGGCGAATGGTCTGCAGCAGACTTTATCCCGGCGGATGAAATGGACCGCGTGGGCAAGAAGGGGTCTCCGACGAACGTGAAGCAGATCCAGAGCGTCATTCTGACTGCAAAGGACTACAAGAAGGTCGAACCGACCGCCGATGGCGTTGCCGGTCTGATCCATGAACTCATTGCTGACCACACATTAGGGTGATTACTATGGCTGATAAAATTGGAAATGTCTGGGTGTTCATCGAACAGGAAGGCGGCAAGATTGCAGATGTCAGCCTTGAACTCGTGAGCAAAGGTAAAGAACTGGCGGAACGCCTCGGTGTCAAGACCGAAGCTGTGCTGTTGGGCAACAATGTGGAATCCTGCTGCTCCACCCTTTTTGAATACGGCTGCGATACCGTTTACCTGGCGGAAGATCCCCGTCTTGAACCGTTTACTGTTCTGCCGTTTGCGAAGGTCATCATGGATCTGATCCGTGCTTACAACCCGAACATCCTGCTTTTCGGAGCCACGATGAAGGGCAGAGAGCTGGCTCCCCGCGTGGCATCTGAAAAACTTGCCGGACTGACAGCAGACTGCACCGATCTCAAGATCGAAGACTTTGATGACAAGGTCAATGGCAAATACTACACGGATAAACTCATGCAGATCCGTCCTGCTTTCGGCGGTAACATCATCGCCACGATCGTGAATACCTGGGACGATCCTCAGATGGTCACAGTCCGTGAAGGCGTCATGAAGATGGGTACGCCCGAACCCGGCAGAACCGGCGAGATCATCAAGGTGGATGTGGCACTGACTGCGGAAGAAACGGTTGTAAAAGTCATTGAACGCATCCGTGAAGAAAAATCGGTTGATCTGAAGGGCGCGCGCATCATCGTTGCCGGCGGTTACGGTGTGGGCAGCAAAGAAAACTTCAAGCTGATCCATGATCTTGCCAAGACGCTGGGCGGCGAAGTGGGTGCTTCCCGTGCGGCAGTCGACGCCGGCTGGATCAGCTTGAAGTTTTCTTTGCTGCCCACACCGTAACCGCCGGCAACGATGATGCGCGCGCCCTTCAGATCAACC
>JAGAPM010000166.1 GCA_017623265.1 Lentisphaeria bacterium
CCTTCATCCTCGCCATGGATGAACTGCTGGAAAAGGCAGGCGTGGATTTCTGGCTGGATACATTGCTGGTGGATGCGGAAACGGATGAAAATGAGGCGATCCATGCCGTGTATGTGGAAAATAAAAGCGGGCGTATCCGCTTGGGAGGCAAGGCTTTTGTGGATGCCACCGGGGACTCGGATCTGGTCCGTCGTGCCGGTGGTGAGACTACCGACGGCATGAATTATACCTGCATGTGGGCGGTCCATCACGATCTGGACGCCGATCCCAAAGAGTTCGGCAGACATTTCCCCCTGTACTACTTCCCGGAGAAAGAATGTAATACCCATGGCGTCAGCGGTCGTGAAGTTACCGGGTTTGTGCTGCGCAGCCGCGCATTGCTGCGACATCATTACGACGAAAAATACGCCAGCGGCGCCGCGGACCGCACCACGCTTTACCCCTTGATCCTGCCCGCTATGCCCCAGTACCGGAAAATCTCCTGCATCGTGGGAAAATACCGGCTTCACGATGGGCAGGCAATGACCCGTTTTGAAGATTCCATCGGCATGGCGGGTGACTGGCGGAATACCGCCAACGATCCCTGGGAGATCCCGTACTCCACCATGATCCCGGAAAAGATCCGCAATGTTGCCGCCGCCGGACGCAATACGTCATCCGAAGGCGAGGCGTGGGAGATCACCCGGGTGATCCCCTGTGCGGTCGTGACCGGGGAAGCCGCAGGCGTGGCAGCCGCTCTTGCCGTTAAAAACGGCGTAACGGTGGATGAAGTGCCCTACGATGCCGTTGCCCGGTGTCTGGTCCGCCGTGGCGTGAAACTGCACCTCTCCGATGTGGGGCTGAAATATAAATAACGTTTTTACGCGATGGGATCTGCGTCTACGGAGATGGTGTTGAAACGGATCATGCCGTCCTTGAAGACGAACCGGCGGAACCCGTGGCAGACGCCGTCGAATGCCACGCTGGTGGTCTCGGCACTGGAAAAGAGCGTGCCGTTCAGCGTGTAGGTGAACGCCCGGTGGGAATGACCGGAGAGCAGGGCGGAGACCTGATATTTTTTCAGCAGGTCCAGCAGCCATTTCCGGCGGGGGATCGGCAGGTTGAAGTAGATCTCCGCTTCGTCCGGGTCATCCTGAAACACGGCGGAATGGGTGGCAATGATGATCTTTTTTCCGGCGCTTTCAGCATCTGCAAGTTCTTTGAGCAAAAACTGATCCATCTCAGCACAGGCGGCGGAATCCGGTTCATCCATCCAGAGGAAGGTATCCAGCGCAATCAGCCGGTATGCGGGATCGGGCAAGTCGGCGGCATAGAAGCGGGGACCGATCAGTTCCGTGTAGGCGGCAAGGGATTCGGGATTGCTGATCACATCATGATTCCCGATCACATAAAATACCGGTTTTTTCAGCTGTTCCATCTCTTTGAGGAAGATTTTCAGGGAGTCGCGGGTGACAATGTGCATCATATCGCCGCAGACGATCACCGCCTCGCAGTCGCTTTCATTCAGCCGTTCGATCGCCTTGCGCAGGCGCTGCAGTTCCGGTTCGTAATCGTAAAAACCCACTTGCGGGTCCGCCATCTGTGCCAGAATCATGATCTTGAGTTCCTTTCGGTAAAGTTCTGTTTTAATATACGGTTTGACGGCAGGATTTCAAACTTTTGTTTGCATTTTTTCCCGAAAGATGCTAAAGTAACGCAACACAAACTCAAAAACAGGAATTTCAATTATGATCGCAGACCTTGAATGGATGAAGAAACTGACCCACGGCGCCGTGAAGATCACCGCCGGTGAGGAAGGGTTCCAGTTTTACCGTTTTACTGAACAGCAGATGGCGACTTATGAGCCGATCCGGGATTTTTATGGCAAAGCACATGCCGCCGCCGGGATCCGGTTCGACCTCCGGACCGATGCGGAAAAGATCCTGCTCTCCTGTTCGTTTCAGCGCGGCGGTTCTTCCCGGGTGTTTGCTTATGTGGATGCGGCAGTGAACGGCGTTCTTGTGCAGCACTCCGGAACCGAAGATTTACGGAAAGAACCGGATCTGGAAATGGAGATCCCGCTGGATGGCAAATTAAATACAGTGACGATCTATTTGTCCGGATTGAGTATTGTGACCGTGAAGAAACTGGAGATCATCGGCGCGAAACAGATCGAACCCGTGGTAAAGAAACGGACCATGATCTGCTACGGCGACTCCATCACCCACGGTTATGATGCCGTTTACCCCTCTCTGGCGTACCCCAATCAGCTGGCAGATGCACTGGATGCCGAGATGTTCAACAAGGGGATCGGCGCAGAGATCTTCAACCCCGCCCTGCTGGATGAACCGGATCCCGTAACGCCGGACCTGATCACTGTCGCATACGGGACCAATGACTGGTCCAAGTGCAAAGCCGGCGAACTGGAACAGAACGCAACCGCATTTTTCGACCGGCTGGTAGCCCTGTATCCGGGCGTGCCGATCTATGCGATCCTGCCCATCTGGCGGAAAGATAAGGACCGTGTGACCGAAACTGGAACCTTCGAAGAGGGTAGAGCGCTCGTCCGCAAAGCCGCCGAACGGCATCCGCAATGCCGGTTGATCGACGGCATGCAGCTTACACC
>JAGAPM010000167.1 GCA_017623265.1 Lentisphaeria bacterium
AGCCGGAACAGCGTTATATCGGCAGTACAGCAGATTTGAAAGCCTGTCTTGCTATCCGTAGATTTTTTTTGCTTGCAAAAAATAAGCGGAGTAAAACGGAGCGTGCGAAGGATGCCCTCCATAGCTCGCAGAGCGACGGAGGGCTATACGGCACAGAACAGGAGAAAAACATGTTCTACACATATATTTTGCGCAGCATCTCCCACCCGGAACAACGTTATATCGGCAGTACAAGTGATTTAAAATCCCGCCTTGCCAAACATAATACCGGTGAAGTTCCCCACACCTCAAAGTTCAAACCGTGGAAAGTTGAAGCATATTTTGCCTTTGAAACCAAAGAAAAAGCTGCCGCATTTGAAGCCTATCTCAAAACAGGTTCCGGTCATGCTTTCGCCAACCGCCACTTCTGAACCCTATAATCCGCCCCGCTTGAAATGAGTCGAAACCTCTAAAATCGCCTTTTTCTATAACTTTTTCAGATCTCAAGGGGGCAGCCGCCCCCTCTCCCTCTGAACTCATCCCCTGCCTCTGTTTTTCCCGAATGCCATGCTTACCTTTTATAAGAAATATGCAGACACAAAGAACCTCCCCGTGCGGAGTATTTCCCGGCACGGGAAGGTTTGGGTTATGGTTTCAGGGTTGCGGGTTCTGGGGTGGGTCAGGCAGCGCCGCCGAAGCCGATGCGATGGCGTTCGGCAGTCTGCTGGGGGAATGTCAGCTGGGAGGCGCTTTCCTCTTCCAAGGCGCTCAGACGCAAGTCGTTGGAGTCGGCATCCAGATAGTAGAGCCCCTGCCGGACTGTCCGGAAGTCACCGGGTGTCAGGCGGTCGATCGCATTCAGCCGTCTTTCTTCTGCGAAGTTCAGTTTTGTGTTGAACATCCGCTCGAAGAACAGCTTTTTTCCGGCGTTGTCCAGATAGTCGAACGTGACCTTGAAGGTGAACCGCCGCATGATCGCAGGGTCCAGATTCTGCTTGAAATTGGTCGCACCGATCAGGATCCCCTTGAAGTTCTCCATCCGGTGGAGCAGCTCGCTGACGATCGTGACTTCCCAGTTGTTCCGGGCAAGCGACCGGTTCTGAACCAGTCCGTCGATCTCATCCAGAAACAGGATCGACCGTTCAGCTTCCGCCCGTTTAAAGGCGCGGCTGATGTTCTGTTCCGTACCGCCGACATACTTATCCAGCAGATCGCTGCCCATCAGACAGGTCACCGGCAGGTTCAGTTCTGCGCCCAGATACTTGACGAACTCCGTCTTTCCCGTTCCCGGAGGACCGGAAAGCAGCAGGTTCATCCGGGGACGATCCGGCGTATCCGCCTTGCAGTCCCGGAATTTCCGGACCGCCTGTGTCAGATGCTCCAGCGAAATATCGCCCTTGATGTTCAGACCTTCAAGCGAGTAGTCCTTCGCCGGAGTCGGAACCGGAGCTGTTGCCCGGTGTACCTTGACGGACATCAGTTCGCAGTGGCGTTCCAGCAGAGATTTCAGCATTTCCTCCGCCTCGCCCTGTTCCGGATCGATCCGTTTCAGATTCTCCAGCGCAAGGGTGATCCCGCCGGCATTCACGGAGAAGGATGCGGCGAAGTTCTCCAGCTGTTCAGTGGTAAACCGTTCTTCCATCTGCATCTTCTCAAGATTGTTCTTCCAGACCGCCAAACGCTGTTCCTTGTCCATGGGGTCGAACTTGATCGCATAGTCGAAGCGGCGGCGACAGGACTCATCCAGTTCGTTTGCATCAATGTTGCAGATCCAGATTGATGACGTCTGGATCGAGTCCAGCAGGTTGTTGATACGCCCCTTGTCGCCGCTGTTGCTGCTGCCGAACAAACTGCTGAATTCATTGCTGCGGAGCATGTGGTCCGCTTCATCCACCAGAATCACGCTGTGCTGATGATCGATATGACCATCACAAAGCTCAATGGCGTTGTAGCGGTAGGTCGTGGAATTCGGCTCCGTTTGGCGCAGCAAATGGTCTCTGAACCCCTTGATCTGTGTAGTATGCGGAATCCCGTATCCGGTTTTGCCGGCTTCCTTCATGAGCGACATAGCAAAACTGGTCTTGCCGGTTCCGGGCTCACCGTAGAGCAGGATATGCACAGGCTCACCGCTCTTCAGCAGAGCCTTGATGACCTTGCCATGCCGCATGAGACTCTCGTTATAATAGTCCATGGGGAGCGTTTCCCCCGTGACAGGCTTGAATCCGGCACTGAAGATCGAGATA
>JAGAPM010000168.1 GCA_017623265.1 Lentisphaeria bacterium
ACGGTGCGGATGCCCTGCGCTTTGCCATGGTCTACATTGCTCCGGTGGGGATCGATATCCGTTACAGCAACGACAAGTGTGAACTGGGCAGAAACTTTGCCAACAAACTGTGGAACGCCTGCCGTTTCCGCAAGATGCAGGGTGACGTTTCCGCAGACTTCGATAAACTGACCATTCCCGCCGATAAACTGACCTCCGATGAACGCTGGATGCTCTCCAAGCTCAACGATGTGATCATCAGCACGGATGAAGCTCTCAAAGGCTTCAATTTCCATGCCGCCGCTCACGGGATCTATGAACTGGTCTGGAGCAACTTCTGCGACTGGTTCATCGAAGCCAGTAAAGTCCGTCTCTACGGCACGGAAGAAGAAAAAGCTCAGGCACTCCATGTACTGGACTTCGCTCTCTGGAACATTCTGCGTCTGCTGCATCCGTTCATGCCGTTCATTACGGAAGAATTGGCGCATCAGATGGGCTTCCTGAAGGATGGCGAAAGCATCATGTATGCCGCTTATCCTGTTGCGCTGGAACTGGAAAAATCGGAAGCAGTCTGCACGGCAGTGGAACAGAAATATGAACTGGTAACGGCGGGCAGAAGCCTGCGTCTTGCCAGCAACATTGCTCCGGGCAAGAAGATTGCTTATTACATCAAAGCGGCAAACGATGCGGCGGAAGCGTTCCTGCAGCAGGATATTGCCAGTGTCAAGTCCCTCCTCAATGCCTCCGAAGTGACCATCGGCAAGGATGATTACAAGGCGGAAGACGGTGCCGGTGCGCCTTCTCAGCTCTGCAATGCCGGAGCGATCTTCCTGCCCCTGACCGGGCTGATCGATGTGGCTGCGGAACGGGTCAAGCTGGAAAAACAGCAGAAAGATCTGCTCGGCTGGATCAAGAGTTCCGAAGGTAAACTGAACAATGCCGGATTCGTGGCGAAGGCTCCCCCGAAAGTGGTGGAAGATGCACGCGCCCAGCTGGCTGATCTGAAAGAAAAACTTGCCCGCGTGGAAAGCGCTCTTGCAGCATTGAAGTGAGGAGAAAATATCATGTCTCTGCCGGAAAAAACTTTGTCAAAAGCGGAACTTGCAGAGACATTTGTATTCTTTCATGACCTGACTCTGACCACGGATGATGCAAGAGAATATTCCTGCGCCGGAAAACTGCCGGAGGGCGGGATCCCGTTCAAACTTTCTCCCGGCGGGACATTCGATCTTGCAGACATCAGCGGTGCATTCACGCCCGTTTCGGATGCGGGGATCGTCTGCGGAGAGATCTTTGCCGAAGCAGAGGAAGAACGCTATCTGGGGCTGGGTGCCGACTGGTGGCTGACCGGATTCCTGAACGGCAGGGAGATCGGTACCACTGAACCGGACGGCAACAACGGATTTCCCGTTTCGCCGTATGATCAGCTGTACAAGATCCGGTTGCAGAAGGGCATCAATCACTTTGCGGTATATCTGCGCCCGGGTGCGGCGAGCTGGCAGTTCGGATGCCGTCTTATCTCCAGTATGGCGGATCTGCCGGAGGATGTGGATACCCGTGACCTGCTGCTGGACCGGATCCGTGAACTGAAACTGCAGAACGGTCCGCTGGTCCATAATGTTTCCACTGACCGGGCGTGTATCTCCTTCTCTTTCAACGAGCCTGCTGCCGGCGGGATCCGTTGCAACGGACAGGAAATCTGGGCATGGCAGTACGGTTCCCGCTTGAGAAAACGGGTTCACCGTTTTGAGATCGAAGGCTTGGAGCCGGATACGGAATATCCCTTTGAATTGCTGATGCTGGATGAGGCTGTTCCGGCGGAACGGGTGGTGGCGACCGGCGTGTTCAAGACTTTTCCCGCTCATGGTACGAACTTTTCGTTCACCCTGACCAGTGATACCCAGTTTACCCACAAAGACCGGATCGCCGTGATGAAGGATCTGTACCGGAACTGCGGTCTCGGCAAGGCGGATTTCTTTGTCACGCTGGGGGATGTGGACAGTGAATTTACGAATTTCCAGAAAGTCTATTTTGATACCTTTTTCAACCCGCTGAAAGAACTTGGTTTCGATCTGCCGGCGCAGGTGGCGCGGGGAAATCACGAGTATCGCGGCACAGATACGGATCAGTATTTTCACTGGTTCGGCAGTCCGTACTACGCATTCCGGTATGGCGATGTGTTTTTCTTCGTGCTGGATACCGGCGAGGATAAAGACCGGATCATGACCCCGCATCACTACACGCTGCGGACGGACACGGATCAGTTGTTCCGGGATCAGCGCCGCTTTGTGGAGGAAATGATCCGCACGGAAGCCTGCCGGACTGCAAAGTACCGGATCGTTCTTTCCCACGCAGGACCGCTGGATTGCGATGTGCCGAAACTGAAATATTATGCCGAACGGCTGGAACTTGCTGCCGGTCCCCTCTGCGGACCGGATCCTGCCTGTAAGATCCATCTCTGGCTGGGAGCAGATATTCACAGTCCCTTCCGTTATGATCCCGTGACGCAGCGTCTGACTGTGGCGAAAGGGGATGAAAAACGGGTTGTTTCCGAAGAAGATAAGGCGCGGGTGCAGTGTCCCGTGTTCATCAATGACGGACCGGACCGTTGCGGGGAGGATGTGAGCCTTCTGCGAGTGGATGTGATGGATGATACTTTCCGCCTGACCTGTCTCGGCCGCGCCGGAAATGTGATGGATCAGATGGTCTTTACGCCCGGATCCGCCATGATCACGGAGCAGACAACGTTCATTGAATTGAAAGGAAAAACGGAATGTTGAAGCAATTTCTGACTTTGCTTTTGTTAATGACCTTCACCCTTTCCGCCGCCGAACTGCAGCGGGGATCGTTTGCTGTGGTTTTCGATAAGAACCTGAAACCGGAGGATGCCAAAGCAGCCTCTCTGCAGAAAAAACTGCCCGGAGAAGCAAAAACATTTCTCATGCCCGGCAGATTCGTTTATAACTTGAAGACCCTGGACCCCACCTATACCCCGATCAAGGATGCGGCGCTGGTCTCTTTTGAGATCACGGCGGAACAGGATGAAGAGATCGTGCTTGGAATTGGTGTCGATTACTGGTTCACGCTGTTTCTGAACGGGGAACAGATCGCCACATCCGAACCGGAAGGCGGCGGGGAAATTTACGAAAACGGATTTTATGTCCGCCAGTACAAAGTGCCGTTGAAGAAAGGGAAGAATTTCTTTGTGATGCACACCCGTCCCGGCATTGCCAGCTGGAACATTGCGATCTGCAACCTTTCAGACCTTGTGACGTACGGACCGTACGTGTTCGAGGTCGACTGCAACTCTGCAGTGGTGGCGCTGGAATATTGCGTGCCGCTGGCGGTCTGGCTCCGTTACTGGGAGGAAGGGAAGGAAACGGAAAAGAAACTTTTCAAAAGTCTGACATACGGCACGATCGCTCTGAAAAAGCAGCATCGTTTTGAACTGAAGGATCTGAAACCGGATACGGTTTATCATTATGAAGTTCTGCCCGCCGGTAAACTGGAGCAGCCGGATGCGCCTTCCGGTTCCTTCAAGACGCTGCCCGCCGTTGGAAAAAAGCATGTGCTGACCGCGATCAGCGATACGCAGTTCGGACCGGAGGAACGGGTGAGTATCATCCGCAATTTTATCAGAAACGGCGTGTTCAAAGATACGAACCTGCTGGTTTCGCTGGGCGATGTTACCAGTACGTTTGACAACTTTCACTACATGTATTTCAATACGTTTCTGGATGTGTTCCGTCAGCAAGGCGTGAATGCTCCGTTCTATCCGGTCCGGGGCAATCACGAGTACCGGGGCAGGGACACGGACCGCTATGTGGAATGGTTCGGGCGTCCCTATTACGCGTTCCGGCATGGCGATGCACTGTATATCGTGCTGGATTCCGGCGAAGATAAACCCTTCCGTGAAAAGTCAGCTTATACCTGGCGGACCGATACGGAAATCTATTTTGAGGAACAGAAAGCGTGGCTGGAAGAGTTGGTGAAGAGCGATCTTTTCCAGACCGCAAAGGTGCGGATCGTGCTGGCTCATGCAACACCTTTTATCTGGTACGGACGCTGGATGTCACGCAATCTTGGAAAGATCGCCGAATGTTTCATGGGGGAAGATCCGGCGTACAAGATCGACCTCTGGCTTTGCGGGCATGTTCACTCGCCCTTCCGCTATGATCCGGTTACCGGTGAAACTGCCGGGCCCGCGCCGCGCGATGCAAAACAAAAAAGCATCGGCGTGCCGGAATGGGATGCCCGCCGGATCAAATTCCCTGTCTATGTGAATGACGGACCCGGCGGACGGGGCGTGCAGTGCAGTGTGGTCCGCTTGGAAGTGGAAGGGGGAAAAGTGCATTTGAAATGTTTTGGAAATGACGGTACCCTGATGGATGATATTGTGATCGAACGGGGCAAACCCTTTGATGTGAAAAATACAACTTTTATCAAATTTGAAAAACACGAAAGTAAAAAAGATAAAACGAAAGGAAAGTAAAGATGTCCGGAATTTTTAAGGCCTATGACATCCGCGGGATCTACCCGGAACAGCTGAACGAAACGATTGCTGAAAAAATCGGCAGAGCGTTTGTGACCTTCACCGGCGCCAAAAAAGTGGTGGTCGGCAGAGATATGCGCCCTCACTCTGAACCTCTGTTTCAGGCGCTGACCAAAGGGATCACCGAGCAGGGCGCCGATGTGGTGGATCTGGGGCTCTGCTCCACTCCCATGAGTTATCATGCCAACGGAAAACTGGGTGCCGATGGCGGGATCATGATTACCGCATCTCACAACCCCGGCGAATGGAACGGCTTCAAGCTGTGCCGTGCGCAGGCAGTACCCATCAGCGGTGTGACCGGGATCGCAGATATCGAAGCGCTGGTCGCCGCCGATCAATGGGAAACACCGGAAAAGGTCGGGACCGTGACGCAGTACGACATTGCGGCGGAATACGCCAAGTTCCTCCGGTCCTTTGTGAAATTTGATAAAAAGCCGAAAGTGGTGGTGGACTACGCCAACGCCATGGGTATTTATGAGATCAAGGGAATCGAAGATCTGTTCGAGATCATTCCCATGTACAAGGAACTGGATGGCACATTCCCCAATCACGAAGCGAACCCGCTGCATCTGGAAACGCTGGATGCCATCCGGGCGAAAGTGGTGGAAGTCGGTGCCGATTTCGGTGCGGCGTTCGATGGCGACGCAGACCGCTGCGGCTTCATCGACAACGAAGGCAACATCATCCCCATGGACCTCTTTACCGCTCTGATCGCACAGGATACGCTGGAAGATGTGCCGGCAGGTACGCCGATCCTCTACGACCTGCGCTCCAGCTGGGCGGTCAAGGAAAGCATCGCTGAACACGGCGGAAAGCCGGTGATGTCCCGCGTCGGTCACGCTTTCATCAAAGCGCAGATGCGGGAAGTGGGCGCTGTTTTCGCCGGCGAACTCTCCGGTCACTATTACTACAAGGAAAACTTTGTGGCAGAATCTCAGGGCCTCTCCATGATCAAGCTGGCGAATCTGATCTGCAAGACCGGTAAAAAGGTTGCGGATCTGGTGAAGCCGCTGAAAAAGTATTATCAGAGCGGCGAGATCAACAGCAAGGTGGCAGATGTTCAGCCCATTCTTGCCGCCATCCGTGAGAAATATGCAGACGGCAACCAGTTTGAACTGGACGGCATCAGCGTGGAGTACAGCGACTGGTGGTTCAATGTGCGCTCCTCCAATACGGAACCGCTTCTGCGCCTCATCGTGGAAGCAAAGGATCCGGCAAAGATGGCGGAGAAGCGGGATGAGCTTCTTGCTCTGATCCGCGGCTGACGGATTTTACCGGTCATTGCGTTTGCGCCGGGGGAACCTTGAGAACGGTTCCTCCGGCAATTTCTTTTTAAATGCGGAAGCAAAAAAACGGCGGTGACATTTCTGTCGCCGCCGTTATGGTAGGTGGTATTATCTGTGATGATCAGATGTCAGCCACTACATCCGGGTTTTCCTGTTTGTAGTATGCGTAGTTCAACATCTTGAGGAAGTCCACATCCAGCTTCCAATCCAGTGCTTCATCGCCCAGGTCCGCACGGACGTTGGTCTGGTCGAAGATGATCTGGGTGGTGAAGTAGGGCATCAGGTCGCCGATCATCTTGGTGATGAGCAGTTCATCCGGCGTGGGATCTTCTACTTTATCCATGACGCAAAGGTTGTCTGCCTTCAGGGTGGTGGAGACTGCTTCGGAGATCATCTGGGTGGAAACCGGGCTGTCGCCGGTGATGTGATAGGTCTTGCCGCAAACCGGCTTGAAGAACAGGGTGCTGATCGCCTTCTGAACATAGTCGATGGGCACGAAGTAGATCTTGTCACTGGTGGGGCTCTGGAGACGGATCGTCATGGGCAGGTGTGCAGCCGGATTGATCCCCGCCTTCATGCAGCGGTTCTTTTTGACTCTGCCGAGGAATTCCAGAATACGGTAGAATGCCAGCGGCTTGCGCAGTTTACCATCCGTCAGACGGCCCACAATGATGGAGGGGCGGTAGATGGTGTGGGGAACGCCGCTTTCACGGACCAGCTTTTCTGCGTCGAACTTACTGCGTTCGTAGGAGTTGATGAAACCTTTTGCGGGCATGTCATCTTCCATGACTCTGCCGACGCTGGTGCCGGCGACATATGCCGTACTGACATAGTGGAGCAGGGGGATGTTGAAACGCTTGACTGCTTCCAGAGCCTGTTTTGTACCGTTCAGGTTGGTGGCATAGGTTTTGCCTTCCGGGTCTTTGCCCAGGTTCACGTCTGCTGCGCAGTGGAACATGGCATCGAAGGGGGCGTACTTTGCGATTTCATCGAAGGGCAGTTGGGTGACGTCACCGGCGATCACTTCGATCCCGCTCATGATGGCATCAAATGCTTCCGGAGTGCCGTCAAATTCGCACTGGTCGCGGATGGCATCTTCAACACGTTCCTGTGCGGTCTGGGTGCGACCTGCACGGATCACTGCCACGATTTTGAAGTCCGGATGTTTCCGGAGCATTTCTGTTACGACTGATGCTCCGACCAGTCCCGTAATACCTGTGAGTAGAATCTTCAAGGTTCTTGCTCCTGTTAGGGGTTTTTGTTTTATACTGAATTTGTTTAATATATTTTTATTGCACAACTGCATATAACACGCAATCAACCTTAATATAACACACTTTTTTAAAAATAAAAGCCCTGTACAGTTTTTATTTGGGAAAAATTGAAATTCTGCTGTTTTGCGTTGGAAAAAAACGGGTGATCGATGTATATTATAAGAGGAAAACTCAACCAAGAACCGGAGATCTTTTATGCTCTTTTTTTACAGACTGCTCTTTCCGATCGCTTTTCTTTTCTTTATTCCAGGCTTGGTCGTAAAATTAATTCGCAGAAGTGGCTGGAAAAAAACATATTGGGAACGATTCGGTCTGTTCTCGAAGGAACGGAGAAAAGAACTTGCGGACTGGCAGGGAGCGATTTGGATCCATGCCGTCAGTGTGGGTGAAACCAATCTGGCACTGACCCTGCTCAAAGAGTGGAATGCAGTCAATCCGGACCGGAAATATATTTTCAGCACTACGACCACCACCGGTCAGGAAATCGCCCGGAACAAAGCTCCGGCCAATGTGAAAGTCATTTTCTGCCCCATAGACTCCTGTCTTGCGGTGACGCTGACCCTGAACCTGTTGAAGCCTTCCGCCATTGTGATCATGGAAACCGAACTGTGGCCCAATCTGGTGCTGATGGCAAAGAAACGGGGTATCAAACTGGCATTGGTCAACACCCGGATCTCAGACAAATCTTTCGGCGGTTACCGCCGGTTCCGTTTCTTCTTTGCCCCGCTGCTGAAGGCATTTAACTGCATTCTCGCCCAGACTGCTATGGATCTGGAACGCTTGCAGACCATCTGCCCCGCACTGAAGGAAACGGCATCCGTCAGCGGTAACATCAAGTTTGATCAGAAGCCGCCGGAACGGGAAAAATTCGATTACGCTTCCGTGTTCGGACCGGACCGGACTGTGATCCTTTCCTGTTCCACCCATTCCCCCGAAGAAGTACTGCATCTGGATGCCTTCAAGCAGATCCGTCAGGAGTTTCCACAGGCATCTCTGACGATCGTGCCGCGTCATGCCGAACGGGGCGGGGACATTGAAAAACAGATTCTGGATGCCGGTTTCACCTGTTTCCGCAGAAGTACCAACTCCGGTACGGAAAAGCCGGATGTGCTGCTGGCGGATACCACCGGCGAACTGCCCGCTTTCATCAAGGGGGCTGACATTGTTCTGATGGGCAAAACCATGGCAGGCAATGATGAGGGGCAGAACATCATCGAACCCGCACTGATGGGCAAACCGATCATTTCCGGACCGAAACTGAAAAATTTCCGTCAGGCACTGGATGTGCTGGTAAAGGCGGATGCCGTCCGGCGGATCGAAAACGACGGCGAACTTGCCGCCGCCCTGCGCGGGCTGCTCTCCGACCATCCCGCAGCTGAAGCCATGGGACAGCGTGCGCAAGCCGTGATCCTGGCGAACCGGGGCGCTCTGCAGACGACTGTGAATGCACTTGAAAATCTGATGAATCAATAACAATATGAGGTGAAAGTATGATCAAGTTCGGTTATGCCCAGGAAAACATTACGCCCAAACGGGGGATTCCCCTGTGCGGTTACTTTGAACCCCGCCCCAACGTGGGCGCTCACGACGCTCTGATGGTCAAGGCTGCCGTCTTTGAGTGCAATGGTGTGAAAGGCGGGATCCTTTCCTACGATCTCTGTCTGGTTCCCCGCAGCGTGGTGAAGTTTTTTATTGAAGAACTGAAAAATGCCGGGATCGACTTTGCAGACAATCTGCTTTTCTCCGCAACGCATACGCACACCGGACCCTATATGGGCATGGATTTTTCCGTGGATTACATTGATGAAGCGTACATCCGGAACATGGCGGCGCAGACGGTCAACGCTGTGAAAAACGCGCTGGAAAGTCTGTACGAAGCCGAGATTTTTGCTGGCAAAGCAGAAAATCACAGCCTCGCTTTCAATCGCCGTTTCTGGATGAAAGACGGCTCCGTGCTGACCAATCCCGGCAAGCTGAATCCGGAAATCGTCGGTCCGGAAAGCGTCATTGATCCGGAGATCCCCTTCTTCATCGTGAAACAGGACGGCATGGACCGGCTGATCGTTGCCAACATCTCCAACCATACCGATACGATCGGTGATGAGATGGTCTCCGCCGACTGGCCCGGCAGAATGGAACGCGCCATTCAGGACCATTACGGCTACGATATTCCCGTGATGACCCTGATCGGATGTCAGGGAAATATCAACCACTTCAACGTGGAAAACGATTTTGACCAGACCAACTACGCAGAAGCCTGCCGGATCGGGAAGGGCTACGCCGCCTCCATCATCTCCATGCTCTATGCAGCCAAGAAGGTGGATGCCGATACCCTGCAAATCGATTCCGAAGAATTTGAAGCACTGTATGTTCAGATCAGCGATGAAGACTACGCCGCCGCCAAGAAGATCACCGAGGAACTGAAAGATGTCCGCCCCTCCGGCGATAAGGACCTGACCAGTGAAGGGATCGCTGCCGGCAGCCTCTATACGAAGAAAGTCTTCGCCCAGCGGATCGTGGACTGCCGCGAAAATCCCATTACGGAAAAACGGATCGAGACCATGAAGGCATTCAAGATCGGGAAGGATATCTGCATCCAGACTATTCCCGCCGAAGCCTTTGTGGAACTGGGTCTGGCGATCAAGGAAAAATCCCCGTATAAGTTCACGATGATCTCCGGTTTGACCATGGGATGTATCGGTTATACCGGTCTTCCGGAATGTTACGAACGAGGCGGCGGATATGAAACCCGTCCGGGCAGAACCGCTCCTGCTCATGACCTCGCTCCGAAGATCATTGATCTGGGAATCGAACTGGTCAATCGCTGATTGATCTTCTCCCATCGCAACGCCGCCGGGCGGCAGATCGCGCAGTCACTAGAGTGACTGCGCACTTTTTTTGCACGCAAAAAAAGCAAAGAGCCGCAGCAGAAAACTGCTGCAGCTCTTGATCTGCCGCCCGGCGGCGTTGCGGGGAGGGGCTTATCTGATTCCTCTGCCGTGGCGTTTTACCGGACCGGGTCTTCGTGGCGGGCGACCTTTTGGCGGTTTGACACCTTTCGGCTGTGGATACCGTCGGAATGCGGGTTCGTAACGCATCCGTACCGGCGTGATGATCCGGTGATGTGTTTTCCCGTTCTCAATATAATATTTGTGTTTGGGATAGCGTCTTGTCCGGTGCCGGTCGTAAAAATAGAAATCATCTTCAAAGTCATAAAAACGTCCTTCGATCCGGATGGTATCAGGCAACCGGACGACCGGAGGATTTGCTTTTCCGGTGCTGTCCGGTTGGACCTGTTGTCCCTGCGGTTGTTTCTGTTCTGTTATTTTTTCCGGAACAGCAGTTACCAGCAGAGCGCTTATGACGATTTTCAGACCAGTGAAGAACAAGCGAACCGTTTCTCCCGGATTATCGCAGACCGACTGCTTTCTGAACCTGGAGCAGTGTTTCCTGCGCAACAGCCTTTGCTTTTTCGGCGCTGGTCTTCAGGACGCTTTCCACATATCCGGGATCGGCTTCCAGTTCCTCCCGACGCTTGCGCATGGGGGCGAAGAAGTCCATATATGCGTCAAAGAGAGCCTGTTTTGCGTGACCGTATCCGTAGTTGCCGGCGCGGTAACGTTCTGCCATTTCCTCCTGTTGCGCTTTGGTGCTGAAAAGTTTGTAAAGGGCGAACACGTTACAGGTATCGGGATCTTTGGGTTCTTCCAGTGTTTTGCAGTCTGTGGGCATACCCATAATTTTTTTCCGGATCGCCTTGGGATTACCGAAGATCTCGATGGTATTGTTGTAGCTCTTGCTCATTTTCTGACCGTCCAGACCGGGAACCACGGCGACATCTGTATTGATATAGCCATCGGGTACGACCAGCGTTTCGCCGTACATCTGATTGAAACGGATCGCAATATCACGGGTGATTTCCAGATGCTGTTTCTGGTCCTTGCCCACCGGCACGAGGGTGGATTTGTACAGCAGGATATCTGCCGCCATCAGCACGGGATAAGAGAAGAGACCGTTATTGGGGGAGAACCCTTTTGCGATCTTGTCCTTGTAACTGTGAGCGCGTTCCAGCAGACCGACACCGGTGATGCAGTTGAGGATCCAGGAAAGTTCGCACACTTCCGGCACATCAGATTGACGGAAGAAGAGGGTTTTCGCCGGATCGATCCCGCATGCGAGGAAGTCCAGAGCCACCTGCTTGACCCGTTCCCGGAGAGCGTCCGGATCGGGATTGACAGTCAGGGAGTGGAAGTCTGCGATAAAGAGGAAGGATTCGTCCGCCTCTTCCTGCAGTTTCACCGAGGCACTGATCGCCCCGAAATAGTTGCCGATATGCAGGATCCCGGAGGGCTGCACGCCGGTCAGGATCCGCTTTTTTGCTGTTTTCTGTTCCATTTTCAACTTACTTTCTGATTACATGGAATACATATCACGGGACTGTTGGGTCTTTTTGTAGATCCGGAGAACGTTGTCATACCACTTCTGTTCCGTTTCCGTCTTGGGGAAGACTTCCCAGTTATCCATAAATTCGCGCATCATGCCCAGCTGTTTATCCAGCTCATCCATGATTTTTGCGGGTTTGGAGTAACGGCGGTCCACGTGTGTGTTTGCGTTCAGATATTTAAGCAGTTTATCGTAAGCTGCCTTGTACTGTTTGCTCTTTTCCGGATTTCCGCCGGGGGTGGGGGCAGCTTTTGCCGGTTCCCCTGCCGCGCCGCCTTCTTCCGTTTTGGCGTCAGCAACGTTTTCTTCCGTAACGGCGATTTCCATACCGAAATCTTTTGCCAGTTCGTTGTACTGTTCCAGCTGTTTTTTGGAGAGACCGGCGGCAGATGCCACACCCTGGAAGTAGGTAATGAAGTCCAGCTTATCGCTTTCGAACCGGTTGGGATCGCTTGCCTTCACTTCCATCAGTGCTTTATATTTCTTGGTAAATTCCGGATCGCCTTTTTCCTCTTCCTGCTGCTGGATCTGGGGGATCGCCTTGCTGCTCTGTTTGCCGGCCTGTTTTTCCACCATCTGCTGTTTCGCCGCTTTGGCTGCCGCCGCAGGTTTGTTACAGGATTTCAGCCCAATGACCAGCAGCGCAAGAAGGATGGTGATCGCAGAGCAGGCACCGATAACGATCATGTTCATTTTCATTTTTTTGCGCTTGAGCATTGCCTGATATTCCGGATCATCTTCCAAAGCATCCACTTCTGCTTTTTTCGCTCCGGCGGGTTTCTTTTTTGCCGCACCGGCAGCAGGCTTTTTCACGCCACCTTCTGCCTTCCTGACAGCAGGTTTTTTGGCATCCTCTTTCTTTTCTTCCTTCTTTTCTTCGTCGGAGACAGACGCCTTTGCTTCTTCCTTCTTCTCTTCCTTTTTGTCCTCCGCGACAGGAACCGGCTTTTTGGCTTCTTCCTTCTTCTCTTCTTTCTTGTCGGCGACGGGGACAGGAGCCTTTGCTTCTTCTTTCTTGTCCTCTTTCTTCTCTTCAACGGGGACAGGAGCCTTTGCTTCTTCTTTCTTTTCTTCCGGTTTTGCCGTTCCGTTCTTCAGCGCTTCCAGTTCCGCTTTCTGGCGCTCCAGCTCTTCCCGCGCTTTACGGAGTTCTGCCATTTCCGGAGATTCTTTTTCCGCCTCGGCTTTGGCTTCCGCCTCCGCTTTTGCCTTAGCTTCCGCTTCCGCCTTTGCTTTTGCTTCCGCTTCGGCTTCGGCAGCTGCTGCCGCAGCAACCGCAAGGGCGGCAGCTTCCGCTTCTGCTTTCATGCGGGCGATTTCCGCTTTCTGCTTTTCGATCTCTTCCTGTTCCTTCCGGAGGGCTTCCGCTTCTGCCTCCGCTTTTGCCTTTGCTTCTGCCTCTGCCTTTGCTCTGGCTTCTGCCTCCGCTTTTGCCTTAGCTTCCGCTTCCGCCTTTGCTTTGGCTTCTGCCTCCGCTTTTGCCTTAGCTTCCGCTTCCGCCTTTGCTTTGGCTTCCATCTCCGCTTTCTGGCGTTCGATTTCTTCGCGTTCCTTGCGGAGCCGTTCCATTTCCGCTTTCTGTCGTTCCAGTTCTTCGCGTTCTTTGCGGAGCCGTTCCATTTCTGCTTTCTGGCGTTCCAGCTCTTCGCGTTCCTTGCGGAGCCGTTCCATTTCCGCCTTCTGGCGCTCTAATTCTTCGCGTTCTTTGCGGATTCTTTCCATTTCCGCTTTCTGTCGTTCCAGTTCTTCGCGTTCTTTGCGGAGCCGTTCCATTTCCGCTTTCTGTCGTTCGATTTCTTCCCGTTCCTTGCGGAGTTTTTCCTCGGCTTCTTTACGGGCCTGTTCTTCCGCCGCTTTGCGGGCAAGCTCTTCTGCTTCAGCCTTGGCACGGGCTTCCGCTTCTGCTTCCAGACGAGCCTGTTCTTCGGCTTCCGCTTTCTGTCGTTCCAGTTCTTCCCGTTCTTTCCGGAGTGCTTCTTCCGCTTCTGCTTTCATACGGGCAAGTTCTTCCGCTTCTTTTGCCAACTGCAGTTCTTCCGGAGAAGGTTCTGCTTTCGCTACGGGGACCGCCTGTGCCACGGGAACAGCTTGTGCCACAGGAACCGCCTGAGCCACGGGAACCGCCTGTGCCACGGGAACCGCCTGAGCTACGGGAACAGCCTGAGCTACGGGAACCGCCTGTGCCACGGGAACCGCCTGTGCTACGGGGACCGCCTGAGCCACGGGAACCGCCTGTGCTACAGGTGCAGCTTGAGCCACGGGGACAGCTTTGACGGTCGGAGCAGGTTTGGGGGTCGCCGGAGCTGCCGGTTTTGCCGCCGGTTTTGCCGCACCGCCTTTATTGAAGACAAGTTTTTTTCCGGCAGGTGCGCCACCTTTGTTGAAGACAAGTTTCTTACCGGCGGGTGCCGCCGGTTTTGCCGCCGGAGCAGTGGTGGGGGCAGCATCCACAGGGAGCATGGTTCCGCCACAGGAGGGACATTCAAATTCAGCGACCGGTGTTTCAAGCTCACCGATCACGCCGCACTTGCTGCATTGCATCTGGTATGCCATTTGTTTTTACTCCTTCAGAATCAGTATGTTATTTTTTATAGAACCACATTTTGTCAGTTTTTGCAGATCGTAACGGAGCAATTGATCCCGTTCAGATCGGTATCGCCGCCCGCTGCTTCAACGGTTTCCAGTTTATCAGCCAGCGTTTCGCCGCAGATCACGGCGGAGAACTCATTGGCGGCAGCCAACAGTTCTGCGTTATCCGTGGAGAGAGTCACCTGAATGCGGTCCGAGACTTCCAGATTGGTTTCTTTGCGGAGGTTCTGGATCTTGCTGACCAGTTCGCGGGCATAACCTTCCCGGATCAGTTCGGGTGTGAGTTCGGTTTCCAGTGCGATGGTGATCGCATTGTCGGTCGCTACGCAGATGCCGTCTTTTTCCTGCCGGATCACGCTCAGGTCAGCGGCAGT
>JAGAPM010000022.1 GCA_017623265.1 Lentisphaeria bacterium
CCCGCCACATGGCAGGAATCTTTTGTGATCGATCACGGTTCAGATTCCGGGATCAAAGTGGGAAATCTGGTGATCTCCCAGAATTATGTCGTAAATGAGGGCGTCCGGGAAATGGTTGTTGTCGGTCGGATCGCAGAAACATCTTCCCATACCGCCACGGTGGAAACGCTTCTCAGTGAAAAATGTTCTCTGGGGGGCTATCTGCAGGAAAATATGGTCTACGGAATGATTTCCGGTACGACCCGGCACGGCGTGAAACGGCTCCTGATCACGCATCTTTCGCCGGAGAAACATTATAAAGCGGGCGAACCGGTGCTGACAAGCAGTCATTCCCGGAATTTCCCCGGCGGGATTCTGATTGGCAGAATTGCGGCAAATCCGGATGGCAGCCCTGCTGTCCATCTGGATCATCACGGTTTGAGTGCGGAGGGCGAGATCGAACCGGCACTCAACATTTCCAGACTCCGTTTTGTAACGGTGTTGACGGAGAGAAAATAAACTATGCTGCAGTATTTCTATCTGATTTTCCTGCTTTCCTGCAGCCTGATACTTGAGGTTCTTTTCCGGTCGGTCGGGCTGTACATTCCGTTGGCGGCATTCGCAGTGTTTTACACCGCATGTCTGTGCGGACTTGTGCCGGGTGTCCTTTTCGGATTTGCCGCCGGATTTCTGATCGACAGTCTGCTGGGCTATCCGGCTCCGTATTCCATGCTGTTTTATCCGTTGCTGCTGCCTATGGTCTGGCTGCTGAAAGAAGAACAGCTGAATGCCAATTCCCTGTTGTTTCAGATGGGCTTCGGTTCTCTTACGGTGATTCTGGTGCAGCTGCCGGTTGTTCCGTGGCGCAGTGGTTGGCAGGTTACGCTGGAACTGCTGCCCGCTTTCTTCCTGGCGTCTCTTTTTGCCGCTATGCTGCTGCCCTTTTTTATTTGGATCGCAGACCGTTTTTCCGAGGCCATGTGCTTGCGGACCTATACCCGCAGCTTTTCGACTGGAAAGGAGCGTGACTGATGGCGGAAGAACAACAGGAACTGCGCGAGCTGACATTCAACCTCCGGGTCTGCGTGATGATGTTTGTGATCTTCATCATCTTCTCGATCCTGTGTCTGCAGCTTTGGAATACGCAGGTGCTGAATTGGCGTCAATACGAAGATAAAGCGCAGGAACAGAGTGTCCGACGGATCCGTATCCCGCCTGTCCGCGGCAATATTTTCAGTTCAGATGGTAAGAAACTTGCGGCGAACCGGGCATCCTGGGATGTACATCTGCATCTTTCCGAAATGCGTCAGAAAAACCGCCGGAGTACGGTTGCTCATATTCTGGCGGAAAGCGAACGGGTCGCGCAGAGTATCGGCAGGAAAAACACGCTTACCGCCAAACAGGTGGAACAGCACATGAACCAATATCCTGCGATTCCAATGCCCCTTTTCCGGGATCTTTCACCGGAAGAATTGCTGTAGCTCTGGGAACTTTCACCGCGCATCAACGGGCTGGAAATTGTTCAGACGCCCGTGCGGGTTTACCCCTATGATTCTCTGGCGATCCACCTGATCGGCTATACCCGGCAGCAGGACCCGAAGGCGGCGAAGGACCGGAGCGAATTCAACTACTATCTGCCGGATATGGTCGGTATCTCCGGTTTGGAAAAAATCTGCGATTCCGCTCTGCTCGGACATGCCGGCAGCGAACTGGTCATGGTCAACAGTATGGGATTCGTGAGCGATGTGCTGGAACGGAATGTGACCGCTTCCGCCGGAAAAGATGTTTACCTGACTCTGGACTTGTCCGCCCAACAGATCGCAGAAGATCTTCTGAAAGATCTGGTCGGAGCCATTGTGGTGATCGATTCCGCCAGCGGTGCGGTGGTCGCCATGGCATCCAGCCCTGCTTATTCACTGGCGGATTTCGCCTCGAAAGACCGCTATAAACAGTTGTTGGAGGATAAGAACAAACCGTTTCTGAACCGGGCGACCATGGGAGCCTACATGCCCGGATCCGTGATCAAACCGCTGACCGCTCTCGCTGCGTTCTACAACGGCGTTACAGCTGAAGAAACGGTCGATTGTACCGGCAGTGCGCCTTACGGATACCGGAGAAAGATCCATTGCAACAAACGCACCGGACATGGTGAAATGGATCTGCCCCACGCCATCAAGCACTCCTGCAATGTTTACTTTATTGAACAGGGCATGGCTGCCGGGATTGATATCCTTTCCTATGTCTATGCCACTGCCGGACTGGGCAGAAAAACCGGGATCGAGATCCCGGAAGTGACCGGATATCTGCCCGCAAACGGTCCCCGTTGGAACAAAAATGAGACTGCTTATGTGTCATTTGGTCAGGGCAAGATCGAAGTGACGCCCATTCAGGTGGCACTCTATTTTGCCGCACTTGCCAACGGAGGTACCCTCTGGAAACCCTATCTTATCGACCGGATCGTGGACCGGAATGGCACCGTGGAGTTGGAAACGGCTCCGCGGCAGGTCGGTACGCTGTCCGGTACGCAGGAAAATTTTGCTGCGATCCGGCAGGGGATGTACATGGTTGTCAATGAAAATGGCGGCAGCGGAGTACGGGGAAAAACGCAGAAAAGTATCCTTTACGGCAAGACCGGTACCGCCGATGTGGAGCAGGAGCAGAAAGATACCAAACATGTCTGGTTTGCCGGTTTTTCGGAACATCCCGTCACGAAAAAGACATACAGCATTGCGGTAGTGATCGAAAATGGCGAGTCCGGCGGCAAAACATCCGCCCCCATTGCCGGCGCATTTTTTGACCGCTGGTTTCCGGCACCCCCGGCTCAGGATTGATGCCGGCGGACAAAATCCAGCGGCGTACAGAGAAATACCTTCTTAAACGCCCGGTAAAAATGACTTACATCGGAAAAACCGGATTCCTGCGCAATTTCTTTCATAGAGCATTCCGGCGATGAGATCAGGCGTCCCGCAGCGGCATTCAAGCGACGGCGCATGGCAAAAGCATTGAAGCTGATCCCCATATGTTCCCGGAACACGGCAGAAAAACGGCTCCGGCTGAGATTGCAGGCATTCGCCGCCTCATCCAGCGGCAGCAGACGGTCCTGGCTGTTCTGTACAAGAAGCAGGGCAGGGTAGATTTGAAGAATGGAGCGATGCGGAAGATTACCCGGTTGACTGAACCGGGAATGGAGAAACCACAGAAGCCGGTGGATCTCAATGTATTGCCCGGTTTTGTAGCCAGCCGGTTTTTTGCGTTCCAGCCAATGCAGTTTCCTGCCGATCCGGAGAACAAACGCCCGGTCATGGCGGGTTTGGACCGGGCAGAAATCTGCCGGATCCTGTAGAAACAACTGCAGATAGTTGACATCCTGAAAGGGCGTAAAACTGTTCAGTGAATAGAAATCCAGCGTGAAGCCGAGATAGCGTGTCGGTTCGGCAGAGAAACGGGCACTGTGGGGCTGATACGGTCCGCTCAGGCACAACTGACCGCTGCGGCAGAGCAGGCGTTTTCCGCCCTGTTCAAACTCCATACTCCCTTTCAGCACGATCACCAGCTGCGGATCAAAGTGCATATCCCCCGGCGGTTCCTGTGGGCAGGTGGAAACATCTTCATACAGGGCAAAACTGTTCGCCCGGGAAAGGTGATGCTCCACTTTTTTATAAACAGTTCTTTTTTTCTCTTCCATGATTCCTCGCAATTTGTTGTTTTCCGGTAATATAAACCACATTCTGCAATATGTCAATGGCAATAAAACAGGAATATTATTCAATAAAATTCCCTTGATTTCCTGCCGGAATGGCTTTATAGTAGGGCAGAACACAGAACATCCAACACGAAGGAGAAAAATGATGACAAAAAAATTCAAAGTTGCAGTTCTCGGTCTCGGTATGGGAGAAGCCTGGGCAAAAGCGGCATACGATCTGCCGAATACGGAATTGGCGCTGGTCTATGATCCGGCATTCGGCGTGTACGACCGCGTACAGACCCAATACTATCTGGAACGCCACATCCCGCTGGCGAAAAGCGAAGAGGAAGTGTATGCGTCCGATGTGGACATTATTATTGTTGCGACACCCGATCATCTCCACGCGGAACAAGCGGTCCGGGCGCTGAAGGCGGGGAAACACGTCGCCTGCGAAAAGCCCCTTGCTCCCACGGTAGATGAGTGCATGAAGATCGCCCGCGCTGTCAAAGAAAGCGGGAAATATTTCATGACCGGTCAGGTCTGCCGGTATGCGCCCGGTTTCCAGACGGCAAAAATGCTGTTGGATGCAGGTCGCATCGGGGAACTGGTTACCGTGGAAAGCGAATACGCTCACGATTACTCCGTCTGCCCCGGATGGGAAAATTGGCGCTGCAGCAGGGAGATCGGACGGCAGGGATTCCTCGGCGGCGGATGCCATGCGCTGGATCTGCTCCGCTGGCTGGCGGGCGATCCCGAAGAAGTCTTTGCCTACATGAACCATAAGTTCCTGCCGGATTGGCCCAATAACGACAGCGGTTTCGCCGTGGCGAAGTTCCCCAATAACGTGATCGGTAAGATTTTTGTCTCCATCGGCGTCAAACGCCCCTACACCATGCGTACCGTCCTCCACGGCACCAAAGGAACCATTGTCTGCGATAACGGAAGAGGTTTTATTGAGATCTGTGAAGCAGATGTGGTCGCCGTGACCGATAACATGAAATTCAGCCAGATCCCCGTGGCGGTCCGCTCCCATAACGTACAGGATGAACTGCGGGATTTCGTGGCACACATCGCTGAAAACAAAAAGTTTGTGACGGATGAATTCCAGGGGATGTACACCGTGGCATTTGCTGAAGCTGCCATCAAATCGGCTGAAACCGGAAAGCCCGAAAAAGTACAGTATCCCTCCGCCGCCGATCTCTGATATGGAAGAAAACGATATTTACGCAGCGCTGCAGGAGCTGTATCGGCGGGAAGGTACGCAGAAACGGCTGGCGGAGCTTGCCGGAATCACCCAGAGCACCATCAACGCTTATCTCAGCGGAAAAGCGAAAGTGGAAAATATGCCGCTTGGCGTTTTCCTCCGTCTGTTCCGGGATATTAAAATCGACTTTTTCGGCGGGACCACCAGGAACCCGGAAGCGGACGCCCTCCGTGATCAGCTTCTGGAGATCTTCAACGCCCTTGATCCCGTCGGTAAGGCTCGTCTGCTGGCAATGGCTGCCGCGAATTTCGGTGATAAATTAAAGAAACAATAAAGTGAATAGCACAGTAAGATACCCGGATATTCCACTTGAGATTATGGGAAAACGAAGTGTTTTTGTTTAATTGTTCATTTTGGGAGGCTGTGTGTGCCGGTTGGTTTATTGCTATAACCACAGCAGCAGTAATGTATTTAAGAAAAAACTGCCAAGTCATTTTTCGGCATGTAAACGCCGCTTCTATCTCAAGAAACACAAAAATGATTTGCCCGAAGATGGCTACCACCGCCCGAATAATGACGATGATTGATTGCCGCATGCGGCAATGGTTTTTTGCGTAAAAGTCATTGACCCTGTTATGCTTTTACAGTGTCCAACTCTTTGACGCGTGCTGTTTTATTGAAAAATATGGTATTTTTTAATAAAATATAGTATTTTTTAATAAAAAAAGTCCCCGCTGCTATTGACAGATCGGAAAAAGCAGGGTATAGTATAAGAAGAGGAAATGGAAATCAACAGGAGAAGCGAACCATGGACGAATTGGAAAAAAAGTTTTTTGATTCGACAGGAATTACCTTGACTGCGATTCGTAACAAGCAAGGGCTTTTGAGCTATTTTTCAAAAGGAAAGAACAAGTTTTCCAAGGAAAATATTGCTGGAAGAGGTTATCCTTTCTTTGATCAGAAAAGTGTAAGTGCAAAGCAAAAAGATAAGCAAAACATGGATATTTTATCAAAATGGTAAATGTAAGTGCTGATACGGTTACATATGAAGATAAAATGACTCAGCTTCTTACAAAACCGTCGATTCAGAAAGAATTGGCGGTTTTATTTTCTCGTTATTACGGCAAAGTTCATTATATTTCAGATATAGCCAGTGTGGAGAATGGGGGCGTTCGCCCGGAAGGTCTTGCTAATGAAATGTATGCATGTATGCATCATATTGCCCGTGGATTAGCTACCGGAAACGAAGCGGATGCTGTTCTGGAAATAAAGAAAGCAGAACAAACCCATCTGAAGCGTCTTTGTCTGGATGCATATAAGATTGCAATCAATTCCTTCTTGAATGAGTACAATGATCATGTGACAGCCTTGAAGTATCTTGTTTTGGAAGACTCGTTTAAGAATGTAGCACCGGACGCGATAGAAATCGTTGGGCAGATAAATGAAACGGCTATAAAGATAAAAACAAATTACTTGGAAGCGAAAAAAGCAGAAGTTATTGGAAAGCATAAAGAAGCAGAGGATTCTTTTCATTCAGCACTTCTTGCGTGTTATGACTTGAGAGCGAAAATTCAAAAGGTAACATCAGATCATGCCTACACGATAGCCCTTGCTTTGGAAGCTAAAAAAAGCAAAGAAGAAAAGGAGCGGGAGCATCAAAAAAGAATTTTTGCTGTTCGCCTCGCCCTATTGAGTGCGGCTTGTGGTTGTGTGGGCGCAATAGTAACCGAGCTTGTTCTCAGGAAGTTTTTCTGATTGCCGCATGCGGCAATGGAATTTTTGCGTAAAAGTCATTGAACGGGGAATCTGATCCCGAGCCTGCGGGAACTGATCTTTTTACAAAAAATATTCCGGTAAAATAAAAACGGGGTTGTTGCAGTTAAGCAACAACCCCGTATCTGTTTTTCAGAAAAAGATCAGGCGTTTGCCGGAGTTTCCTCTTCGGGCAGCACGCCGCCGCCGATCATCAGCAGTTCAAACACCCAGAACAGCACGGCAGCAAGCCCAATCCAGGAAAAGACCAGACTGCAGACTCCGAGGGCGATCACTGCAACAGCTGCTACAATATAGTAGATACGGAATTTTTTCTCTGTGGCATTGATCCGGCGGACCAGCGCAGAGAACAGCGGAATAATAACGAGCAGCCCCCAGATGATCATGGGCAGAGCCAGTGCCAGAGGCGTATGCCAGTTGGTCGCGGCTGCGGCTTCATTGGCGGACTCCCGGAAGAAAACCGGGATCGCCGGGATCATCAGAAGCAAGATCACCACATGCACAAGGAGGAAAAATGACCAGAATTCAGCCCGGGTCGCTTTCCCCTTAAAATCATCATAGTGTTCAAACGCTGTAAAGGCGTTGACGCTCTTTTCCGGTGTTTCAGCAGTGTTTTCAGACATCGTTCCGTTTCCTTCTTATGCTGGAAATTTTATGTTTATACAGACTCAAAGCCATAATTTAGCAGTTTAACAGAGAAAATCAAGCATTCCCCGCAAAAAATCCTGATGTTTCGTGCCGTGCGGAATCATTCTTCTTCCGGCTCTTCTTCGCTTTCCTCCACGTCATCTTCCAATACTTCCTCTTCACCCTCATCTTCCCCCGGCAGATCGTACTGATTTTCCCCCGGCTGGGATTTCTGACAGGCAAAGAAAATAAATACCACCCCCGTCAGCAGCGCAATTACAGAAAAAATAATATTGACCACGGGCGGGAACAGGGAATGGGGCAGCCAGTCACCGATCGTGGAAAGGAAAAGATAGGGCGCCAGAAGCAGAACAAATTTGCCGCTTCTGCCGGTATCGTGCATACGGCGGATCGCAATCGCCACCGCCGGACACAGGATCCCGAACCGCCAGACACAGCTGATCAGAACAAAAGGCAGCAGCACGGGCAGATACAGAATGTTGGCAAGGTAGTTCTCAAAATTGAAGTAATCCCCCATTGCCGGGTCAAACCAGAAAAGTGCCAGGATCAACAGGAAATTCAACAGCGTCAACCCCACAGAAACCACTGCCGTAAAAAGGACAAACTGCCAGAATTCTTTCCGGGTCGCCCGCCCGTCAAACTGGCGGTATTTTTCCAGAATTCCGGAAACATAACCGGAAAGGCTGAACGGTTCTGCGTCTTCTTCCGCCGTATCCGCCGCATCCGCGATTGTCGGAATCCATTGGACCGGAACCGGTTGCGGGCAGGCGCCGAAAGCATTTTCCTCATTCTGCGACCGTTTGAAAAGCAGAAGGATCCACAGGACCACGCTGTAACAGAAAAGCCCTGCTTCGATCAGAGCCAGCGGCAGCAGAAGCCAGTCCGTACTGAACGGGATCAGGGGGAAAATCATACTCAAAACGACCCAGCAGGGGAAGGGTGCATAGAATTTTCCACCTTTTCCCAGATCATGCAGACGCTGGACTGCCACCGGGATCGTGGCGGCAACCAGCAGCAGAAACAGAATCGTCTGGAAGGTGCAGAGCCAGGTTGTATCCATGGCGCAGAGACTGCGGTTCGGAAAAAGTTTCAGCGAAAGAACACAAGCCGTCAGAAATGCCAGCAGCATAAGAACTGCATTGACGGCAACTGCCCCGATCAGAACGCCCAGAAGTTCTTTCCGGGTTGCTCTGCCGGAGAGAGACGTATATTTTTTCAGAAGAACCGGCAATGTGATCTTTGCCGTCTGCGGTGTTGCGGTATCATCTGTCATAATCAGTTTTCCTTCTTTCTGCTGTGAAGTTGCGAATCGCTCAATTTTTGCATTGAAAATTAACAATTTAAAAGATATTCAAAGGTGTAATGTAGCAGTTTTCAATGGAAAATCAAGCCCTTTCCGGAAAAAATTTGCATGTTTCACCGGAATATCATCTTCCGCAAAAACAGCTTTCAAAATCTTACAGTAAAACACAAAAAAATCGAAAAAAAATGCGAAAAAATATTTGCTTTTCTGTTTGATTTTTAAGCGAGTAGAGTATATAATACCCCACTCCGGGTATCGTTTCGAAAAAGTGATAAAAAGGGAATGTATGGGAAGAATTCTGATTCTGTTATTGTCTCTGCTGTTGCCATCTCTTCTGATGGCGGCAGAACCCGGCATGTATGTGTGGAACCGCCAGCGGAGTGAGGCTTTGAAAAAATCGGTAACCGATTATCATAAATCATGTTCCGGAAAGATCTATTACCTTGCCGGAGAGTTGGAGAACAATGGCGGAACCGTCCGATTTGCTCTGCCTTCATTTGCGGATCCGGTCCGTTCGGTGCCGGTGGTGCGGATCCATATCGTCCACATGAAAAAAACGGTTTCCGCCCTTGCGGTTGAGATCGCAGAACTGTACAAGCCGTGGAGTGCCTGCGGGGAATTGCAGATTGATCTGGATGCTCCGGAATCGAAGATTTCTTATTACGAAGAACTTATGATCGAATTGCGGAAACGCTTGACCGGCGTGAAACTTTCCGCAACGGTTTTGCCGTGTCACCTCCGCCATACGGCTGATTTCCGGAAACTGGCAAAGGCATGTGATTATTATGTTCTTCAGGTTCACGGACTTACAAGGAAGAAAGACGGCTCCTGGTTTATTTTGGATGAAACCACCGCCCGGACTGCTCTTTTCCGCGCTGATCTGCTGCGTCTCCCGTACAAAGTGGCACTTCCTCTTTACTCTAACGTGGTGGAACACGGTAAAGTGGTCAAGCCGGACTTGGCTCTGGTTGCAGATCTTGCCCACGGAAGAGAGGTGATCGGATTCCGTCTCGGTGCTGCCGGCGACCCGGATGCTTTGGATCTTGAAAGTGCGCTTACTCTCTGCCGCGGAAAATGTTATACTCCCTCTCTTCCGCTCCGTTGGGAAGCACAGGAAGGTGGCGTATGGCATCTTTTTATCGGAAACAAAGGTTTTTTTTCGGAAAATATCACGCTGGAATTAACCTGGCACAAAGAACTTGTTATAATGGATCAGGATACCTTCAATAATGCCGAATTGAGTCATGACCGGAAGACGCTGCGTCTCATGCTTCCGCCCGCCGGAATGGAAAAACCGTACCTCTGGATCCGCTGTAAAGGGATCGACCCCGTAATGACACCCCCGTTAACCGCTAAAATAAAGGAATAAAAAGATGAAAACTATGAAAAAACTGCTTCTGCCCGCCCTGCTGTTCACCACTGCGACCACCGCCCTGATCACCCCCGCCCACGTTGAGGCGTGCGGAGCGGACTATGTCTACCTTTATAACGATTTTTCACGTGTCCCTTATGCTCCCTACAACATTTATCTGGTGAATCGGAAAGCGCTTCTCCGTTTTGTGGAACTCCACCCGGAAATGCTTCCGCCCGCATTCAAGTTTGAAAAAGGTCTGCCCTCAAAGAAAGCGGCGGTCAAGGACTTTCAGGATGCTGTAATGCGTTATCTGCCAAAAGCATCAGCGGAAGAACGGCAGAAAATGATCGCAGCGTTTTCCGCCTTCATGAAGACCTGGAACCTGAAAAACGGCTTGAAAGGTTATCCGGAACTGCCCTCCGAATTGGATGAATTCCGGCTGTACCTTGCCGGCTGTACGGAAATGACGCCGGAAGGCGGCGAAACGCCTCCGCCCTCCTGGATGAAACTGCTTCAGCTGCCGCCGGAAAAACGCCATTATCGTACCGTCTGGACCCATTACATGCTGGGGAACTATTGCAAAAAAGACCTGCATACCCATTATAAAAATTGCCGGGATGCGGTCCGGGCGGGATTCGCAGATACCGCCGGTCTGGCACGGGCTTCTTACAAAGTGGAAGTCAAGTTCGGGCAGGATCCGGTGAACGTGGTCCGTACTGCGCTTGAAGCGCTGCAGAACGATCCGGAGTATCAGCAGCCGGGCGGGGATATTCTTCCGTGGAGATATCTTGCCGATCTGGAGTCTGAAAAATACGCCGCTTTGGTGGCGGATCCAGTCTGCCGTGAAGTGCTGGTGATCGCAGATGGTCATGAAGATGGGCGGCTCTGGAAGTTTGTTTCTGTTGTCCGGACAAAAAATGCGGATGTCTGTGCGTTCCATTTCTATCAGCGCGGCAGGATCGATCTTGCGGAAGCCTATCTGAAACAGCAGGAAAAGCCGACTCTGATCTCGCTCTTCCTGGAAGCGAAAATTGCCCGTTACAGAGGCAATAACCCCCGAGTGATCAAAAAGATGTGCCAATGGCTCGAAATGGTCAAGACCGCCAAACTTGCCGAAGGATCCGGGATGATGAAGCGGAGAGGTTTCTGGTACAGGGATCGCACCGGAAATGATTCAATGATTGCGGATGTGTACGGACACCTCGGCAATGCCCTTCTCCGTCGCCGGGATTTCGTGGAAGCGGCAGAATGTTTTTACCGGTTGGACAGCCAGCTCCAGAACCTTGCGGAAGTTCTGGAGATTTTCCTGCCGCTGGAAGAAGTCGTTGCTTTTGCAGAACGGATGGTCCTGCCGGATATTGGCAGCAGAGATAGAGGCTACTGGGCGGGTCAGGTTCTGCATCTGATCGCCCGTCGCGCACTCCGGGAAGGAAAAGAGGATATCGCACGCAAGTTTATGACTGCTGAAAATACCGCATGGCTGAATAAGCTCAACGCTTACCGGGCGAAGTCCAAAGACGAGACTCTCAGCCGGGATGACCGGGCGATCGCTCTCCTGAATGCGGCAAAGATCGTGCGCTTCCGGGGGATGGAACTTTACGGGACCCAGACCGGTCCGGATGGATATCCCGGATCTTTTCCCAACTTTGACAGCGATACCACCTCCTATCTGTTGGAGCTGATCACTGCACCGAAAAATTACCGTACCGTGCCGTACGATATTGAATTCCGCTTCCACTACCGGCGTACTGCCGCCCTGATGGCACTGGAAGCCGGAGAACTGGCGGAAGATAAGGACCTGAAGGCGTTTATCCACTGTTTCGGCGGCGAAATCCTGCGTAACAGACACCCCAGAAGTGCTGATATTTTCTATAAGCAACTGGTTCTTCAGTCGCGGGGCAACATCCTCAGTGAGAGCGGGGATCGTCTGCGCTGGTTTCCCCAGACCATGAACCCCATGCTCAAAAAAGAACTCAAGCGGATTGAGCCGGTGGAAAGTCTGGATGAAGTGAAAGACCTGATGAAACGCCTTGCCGAATCCAATCTGGGCAAACTGATCGCTCCGGAGACAGAGCCGGCGACAGATAAAAAATAATTTCCTGCAACGGGAAAGCCGATGGAAATTTTTTCAGAAAGTTCCACCGGCAAAACTTTATCAGTGGCTGCACTTGCCGCCGCAGCTGTGGCCGTGGCAGGTGTGACCTTCGCCGTGGTGATGATTGCAATGGAAATCCTCCCGGACTTTCAGGGTCCCGTTCAGCAGGGCTTCCACTACTTCCCGCACGTTTCCTTCCGCGCCGCCCACCACATGGATCCCGAAGCCGGTCAACGCATTGACTGCGCCGCCGCCGATCCCGCCGCAGATGAGAAGATCGATCTTTTCTTCCGCCAGAAGACCTGCCAGCGCACCGTGTCCGGAATCGCCGGAAGAGACCCGTTTTTCGTTGATGATCTGTCCCGCTTCCGTTTCAAAAACGGCAAAACCCGGGGTGTGGCCGAAGTGCTGAAAGACTTGTTCGTTTTCGCATGTGACTGCAATTTTCATTTTGTAACTCCTTGCTGTTAAAAATATTAAGATTGTATTTCGTTTGAACGGATCATGGCGCAGGTCTGCCGGAAGGGGCAGAAAGAACATTTTTCCGGTTCAGTGGTCAGAGCAAAATCATTCATATAGACTTCACCGTTATCCCGCACCATCCGGAGCATACCGGTGCTGCTGACATCCACCCGGTCTGCCGCAACGGGACCCGGTTCCACGGTATTGTATGCGGTTTTTTCCGCCTCATCGAAAGAAAAAATATTGAATTTTGTCTTTTCCCGGTGCATTTTCTGCCGGACATATTCCCGGAACAGAGCAGATTCCAACCCGTGATCCGGCAAAAGGGATTCCGGCTGTTTCCCCATGGCGTGAAAACGGATGCCGGTGACGGTGTCGCCTTCCGTACAGATGATCCCCGCATGGAGCCAAACGATGAAACTGCGCCAGTTCAGCGCCAGCAATTCTTCTTTCCGGAGAGAAAGCGGCTCCAGGTTTTCGATCTTCTCTTTGAGATCTTTTTCTTCCAGAAGAGGCGGAAGAGCTTTACTGAATACTGCAGCACAACGGCTTCCGACTTTTTCCGGATGGAGAAAATCTGTTTCGCCGTGGAAGGTTTCCAGCAGACCGGGCAGTTTCGGATCGGTGAGATAATCCTGTTTTTCCAAACCGATGATCAGAGCGGAGGTACGCCGTTCCAACCCCTGTACCAACGCACGGCGGAAGATGTCGGTCCGCTCCTTCTTCTCCCGCCGGACTGCATAAAACAGGGCATCGCTCACCGACTGTTCGAGGGTCCGGCTCAAAAATTGGTTGAAATCGGGCAGATGTTTTTCCAGATAGGCGGTGCGTGCCGCCGGGTGTGCGTGAATGTTCCAACCTCCCTGCGCCAGATAGTATCGGATAAAGTATGCACGCTGACAAAACCGGAAAAGCTGCATTCTTGCAGGTGACCAGGAGAAGCCGCCTTCGGGCAGGGGCTTTCCGGTGATGGCGGCGCGGATCACATCTGCCTGAAAATCACGCATGGGTGAGGGTGATCTTTCCGTGAAGTTCTTCTGCTTGAACAGGATCGAACTGCGCTGGCATGGGGGTGAGACAGTTTGCAGAGGCGGCGGCAAGGCCGTAACGGAATGCTTCTGCCGGATCGGTTCCCGCAAGGATTTCGGAAAGCATTACGCCGGAACAGGTATCGCCGCACCCGATGGGGCTCACGACTTTTTCCAAAGCGGGGATGGTATAACGGATCAGCTCTTTGCCATCGGAGAACCAGGCGTTTCCGGGTCCGTCCGTAATGGCGAGATAACGGATCTTGAACTGGATGAATGCCTGTTTCAACGCTTCTGCCAAGTCATCTGTCCCAGTCAGTTTGCAAATTTCCTCCCGGTTGATCTTGAGCAGATCTGCACCCTCTTCCAAAAGCGTCTGAACATATTGACAGGAATCCACCAGAATAAATTTTTCAAGTTCTCTTGCTCTGGCTGCAGCTTTCGTGTAGAAATATTCGTTGATCCCCGGCGGGCAGGTGCCGCAGATGGCAAGGGCATCTGCTTGTTCCAGACCGGTGCAGAGCTGACGGAAAAGCTGTCCGGCAGCCATGGGACCGGCAAAGGGAGAGGGTTCGATCAGTTCGGTGACCATGCCGTCACCGGCGGAGATCACGGTGGTGCAGGTACGGGTCTCGCCGGCAGTCTCATTGCTGATGTGGGAGAGATTTTCCTCCCATAAGCCCTGCCGGATCTTTTTTCCTGCATCACCCGCAAGAAATTGATATACGGTTCCTTCCGCCTTTTCCCAGGTATGTACCGCCCGGGCAAAATTGATGCCTTTTCCGGAGGGGATCGTTTCCAGATCGGAAGCGCGGTTGACTGCGCCGTAAGTGAGCTGTTCAAAGGTGAGGGTCTTCTGCCATGCAGGATTCAGACCCAGAATGCAGATCTTTTTCATTGTCAGGTATTCCGGGGTGTTATAAAGTTGCTGTTTTTACGATCCATACCAGCAGACCGCACAGCACGATCAGCAGAAACAGGATCAGAAGAAATGCGGGAGTGAACAGACTTTTTTCTTTCTCTTTTTCCGGTCGGTTCCGCAAGGTGATTTTTTCGTTCCGGAGCTGATTTTTCTGCTGGCGGACCGCATCACGGCAAGCCTCCAGATCCTCCCGTAATTCCTGAGGAGTCTGATAGCGGTTTTCCGGTTCCACTTCAATGCAGTGCAGAATGATCTGTTCCAGTTCGGGCGGGATCTCCGGGCGGAGTGCATGCGGAGAACGTGGCGGGACATTGAACCAGAGAGAGTAAAGTTTATCCGGATCGTATGTCTCGTAGGGGAGTTTATCGGTCAGCAGCTGAAAGAGCGAAACGCCGAGGGAATAAATGTCTGCCCGGATATCGCAATCTTTTGCGCTCAACGCCTGTTCAGGTGCCATATACTGCAGGGTTCCGAGCCCGCCGGTCTTGGTCTCTTTGGAGTAGTTCTGCTGCTCCCGGATACTGTATTCCAGCAGGTCGATCTTTGCCAGCCCCAGATCGGACAGTTTACAGACGCCATCGCTTGCCATCATAATGTTATCCGGCTTCACGTCCCGGTGTACGATACCGCATTTATGTGCCTCTGCCAACGCACAGGCAATGGAAATACCCACCTCCACTGCCCGGCGGGGAGAAATTACACCGGATTTGTTCAGATGTTCCTGCAGAGTTCCCCCGGCAATATATTCCAGTACAAGATAGGGAGAGCCATCCTCTTCAAAACCAAAGTCATAGACCCGCACAATGTTCGGATGGTCCAGCTTTGCGCAAATCTTTGCCGTCTGCATGAAACGGTCCCGCAGTTCCGGTTTGGCGGCGTACTCCGGAAACAGCGTTTTGATGGCGACCGGGATGTTCAGTTGGGGATGTTTGCCGAGATAGACACGCCCCATGCCGCCGCGCCCGATGAAACGTTCAATGGGGTAGGGGCCGATCTGTTTCGGCGGGGGGGCATCGACTGCTGAATAGTCTGCCAGAACTGTAGAATCATCAAGACCGAACGTGGCGCCGCAGGTACATTCCACATTGTTCCCGCGTTCCACATGTTCGATTTCATTCTGTTTTCTGCAGTACGGACAAAGGATCAGCACTTCAATTCAATTCCGAGTTTTCGCAGGTCATCCGCGAACTTAACCTCGTTGAAGATCTCGCCGGGACGCCATTTACCATTGTATTCGAGGGTGGGGACGACCCAGTCATCCCCGTCGTTGACTTTGACGACACATGCGATGGTCTCCGGATCCGCCGAATCCATGTCAATGACCTGGAAGGGGATTCCGTGTTTTTTGAGAAATGCGATTGCCGCCCTGCAGTGAGGACACCAATCCGCAGCATATACTTTCAGCATGTTCCGTTCTCCTTACGACTTTGTATGCGCGTGTAAATATAATACGCAGGGATGGAAATGTCAAATCTTTTTTGCGAGTTTTTTCCGGGAGAAGGATACACCGTTCTCACGCCGGGCACGGCTCCCCCTCCCGCCCGTGCGGGAGGGGAACATGCCTCCCCGTTGCAACGCCTGCACTTTGTGCGGCGTTCCGGAGGCATGTCGCCGCAGATTTCTGCGGCAGAGCCGTGCCCGGCTGCTGCTGTTGTCCCCTTCTTTTGAATCAGAGGCTGCGTTGGAGACCGATCACGATCCCCTTCAAAGGCAAATCCTTCTGATTCATAAAGATATGCTGTCTGCCATGTCCCTTCAATTCACAAGTCCCGTTTTCGTTCCGGATGCAGCTGCAGAGTGCGGTTTTTCCGTTCTGTTCGGTGATGAGAAGATCACCGGCTGCCACCGGCCCGGCAGGACTTTTCAGCAGGAGCATATCCCCTTCCATGACGCCCATTCCGGTCATATCGGAGCCTTCGACACGCATGGCAAAGATGTCTTTTTCTCCGATCGAGCGGTTGAAAATTTTTGTATCGCAAATCACCTTGGTGCCCTGTTCCGTTCCGCAGACAGGGACGGACTGCGCTCCGGCGGGCATTGAGGTGCGGCGATGATGTTTCGGATGTGCAAGGCTGAGACTTCTTGCCTTGCTGCTGCGGTGCAGAATGTTTTTCTTCTGCAAGGCGCGGATGTGGGCAAAGACGGTAGATGTCTTGATCCCGAAGTGTTCTGCGATCTCATAAATCGTGGGAGCCATCTCCATGGTGCGGCTGAATTCTTCGATAAATTCCACGATGTTTTTCTGTTTTTTGGTCAATCCTTTCATACGCTTTCCCTCCTGTTTTTTGTTTGCAGTTTTTCGGGTTGCGTGCATAGACAATGCAAGTTTTAAAAAAAATTTGAAAAAAATGAGATATTTTTGATTTTTTTGTTGACTTTTTGGTAATGTTACAATACAATAACCGCAAAAAAACAGGCAGGAAAAGTGCTGAAAGATGTCTCATACTCCCATTTTTTACGAAAAATGGCGCCCCTGCCCACGCTGCCCGTCTTCCGGTAAAAAAATTGCGAAAGAGCAAAACCGTTTGCTCTTTCGCTGCAAAAATCTTTGGAAAAAAGGTGGGGGTATGAGGAAAGAACCTTAAGGTTTTTCCCCGTTCTTACCCTTTTACTTTTTAAATGTCACGTAGAATGCGGCAGAGCCGGGGCAGGGCTTTGTCAGGATCAGGTGTGAACCATCCCAGATAACAGGGACAGGCACGATGTCATTGCCGTCATCCAGCACGGTTGCGGATGCGGTTGCGCCTTCCATGCCGGTGACATCCACTTCCAGTGTGGGCATTTCGCCCCGGTAGTCCACCACGATCATTCTGCCGTCGGTACCGTTTTTGGCGAGGGCGGCAAGGGCATGGACAGAGCCGTCCGGATTGAACAGTGTTTCCACCTTTTCGCCGGCTTCTGCCAGAAATCTGCCGAACATGCGCATGGAGAAGTTGTTTTTGTTGGGGTGCGCATATTCGTCGTAATAGCTCCACATGCCGGCGTTGCTGTGTCCATAGTAGAATGCGCTGTCCAGCGGCGTATTCTGCATTTCGCAGAGGACGGAAAGGTTGAATGCGCCGGAGTCGATCCCGAACATGCTGCAGGGGCCGGTGATCGCCCGTTTCCGCTGCTGACTGGATGCGGAGGACTGGACGCCTTCCCAGCCGCCGAGGATGAAGTGCCATTCATTCAGGCTGGTTTCCGTTTTGGTGAGACCGCGTTCATCCAGCAGATCCCGGACGACTTGAGCCTGGTCTACCAGTTGCCGCACATTGTTGCTGTAGCAATGCCAGGAGAGAAAGTCCGGAGCAACACCGGCTTCTTTACAGGCGTCCAGCAGGGCATTGAAGTAATCCAGATTGAGACTGGAAAGAGCAGGCCCGCCGATCTTGAGTTCGGGGAACTCGGATTTCAGGCGTTTGAGAACGGTAACGAAGAACTTAATGAACAGTTCCCGGTCGCCGCACCAGCATTGTCCGCCCAGATTCGGTTCGTTCCAGATTTCCCAGTATTCCATATCTTTATACTCATAACCGTTTGCCCAGCCGCGGGTGTAGTGGCGGATGATCCCCGCAAGGACTTCGGCATACTTTTCAAAGTCTGCGGGGGGATGGGTGTTGAAATGGCTTTCATAGTGTCCCCAGTCGGCAGAGTGTTCAATACTGGTACCGAGACGGTAAAAGACCTTCATTCCGACGCTGCGGCAGAGGTTGATAATGGCGTCGGATGAGGTGAAGTAGTAGTTCTGCGGATCGGCGGGATCCAGGTGCATGAGGGGGAAGATGAAATGGGTGTCGATCATACGCTGACCGGGGTTGGAGAGTGCCCAGTCATGGGTGCGGGCGGCGTAAAAGTTCATTGCCCTGAATTCATCATCCTTTTTGATCAGGTTGCGGTAGGCGAGGGTGGGCGTGTGACCATCGCAGTGGAGAGCATGACGGAGAGGACCGGTCGTTTTGTTGAAGTCGACCGTTACGGAAGTGTACGCATCAGCCATGATGAGCGTTCCTTTCAGTTTATTTTTTGTTTGAGTTTTTTGGATAAAAAGTCCATTCACTTTGTATATTACAGCCTTGTACGGAAAAGTCAAGGCGTTTTGCAATATATTTTGCGCGTGGACGGCGG
>JAGAPM010000169.1 GCA_017623265.1 Lentisphaeria bacterium
ATATTTATGATAACCGGATCAATAAGCGTGGCATCCGAATCCTCAGTCACAATTCTTTTTCGCCCCGCACGACACCGGAACATCACAGGGATTGTGATCTTTATATTCCCATTTTCAAGGATTTCTACTTTATCCATTAAATTTCTCCATCAATGATTTTATTCTGGGGCTCTGCGCATTCATCAATATCTTTGCTGCGCCGCTCATCGGGAAACTCACGGATAAGTGGGGATACCGCAACACCATGATCTGGGATACCGTGGTGCTGTTCTTTGTGTGTCTGCTTTACGGATTTGCCGGCAATCTTTTCCCCGCCCGGATCGCATTCTGGGTCGTGGCGGTAAACTATGTACTGGATGCAGTCCTCAGCACAACCTCTCTCGCCACCAACATCTATGTCCGCAGTCTGGCGGAAAATCAGGATGAACTGACCTCCACCCTTTCCACGGGGATCTCCATCAACCACCTGATCGCCATTCTTTCTGCCCCGGTAGGCGGATGGATCTGGGTCCGGTTCGGGATCGGTTATCTCTTCACCTTTGCGGCGGTTATGGCAGTCTTCAACACGCTGTTCGCCATGACCATTCCAAAGCCGGTGCAGAAGTAAGATTTCCTCCGAAAAAAATGGGATAAATGCTTGACTTTCCGGGCGCACGGTGTATAGTGGGTTCAGTCCCCCGAAACATCATACAACACGAGGTATACCGATGAGTCTGTCCTCACGAATTCTGTTGTCCGGCAGCCTGTTCAGCGCATTGCTGTTTCTTTCTGCCTGCTCATCCAATCCTGCCGGTCTGGATCTGGAAAAACCGATCTCCTTCGTCCAACCCGGAAACGGCGTCTATTTCTTTGAAAACTTCGGCAATTACGATGACCACGTTCCCGGCGTGACTGACCGTACCGGGCTCTGGTTCTTCAATGATCCGATCTGGGCAAACCGTTCCGGCGTCCGGGCGACCATCCAGGCGGATGCACAGCCGCGCCTGCTCTACGATGGGTATGCTGCTCTTCCCGGTCTGACTGTTTTTGACTGCTCTCTGGAATTCCGTCCCGGAAACTCCACGGATCCGGTCCCCGCCAAGCCGGCACAGACCAAGCTCGTCAAGGGGCAGGAAGTCATCACCAAAGCAGCAGTCCCGGCGAAACCGGGCGTCAGCAAAAAGTTTGACCTTGTTCTTGCCATGGATGGTAAAGATTCCGTGCTTGTTACCATCGCCAACGACAACGTCACCATCGGGGAAACAGTCATGCCCTACCCGTTCCTTCCGAAACGGAACTGGGGCGGTGTGCATCTGAAAGCCAACGGCAAAACGATGCAAGTTTTTGCCTCTGTTGACCGGAAATACATCCTGATCGGGGAAGTGCCGTTTTCCGGGAAACTGACCGGTACAAACTTGCGTTTCCATCCGGATCACGTGTATGAAGTGACCAATTTTGCGGTCACCGATCCCAGACCCCTTGCACAAACACCCGCCGCCGACTGGTTTGCTGATTACCGCAGTTTGCAGCAGGACATCAAGGGCGCAACCGGGAAACCGATCTCTCTGACCGCAGGAAAAGACCGTCTTGCCCTGCGTTTCAAAGCGGGCAAATCCACCAGTAAATTGAAACTGAAATGGGATAACGGTATTACACAAGAATATCAGGTCAGCGCAACCGGCTTCACACACAGCACTGCGGCGGCGTTCGCAGGCGAAAAGCCCAGAGGCACCCGCATTCCGCTGAATGACACCATGATCGTTTTCGGCGGAAAGGATGTGACCAAGCTCCAGCAGTATGTACGCCCCAATCTTTCCCAGTTCATGGGCAACAGCCCCATCCCGGAATATACCGACCTCATCCGGGAGTGGGATACGCTGCCCGCCGCCTCCGCTCACGAGATGGATATTGAATTTATCGCACAGAGCAACAAATATGTTCAAGTCTGGCTGGACGGCAGTTACAACCGCCAGATCTACATGAATGTGGATCCTGTTCTGGAAGCAAAACTGCGCAAAGAGATCGGCGCCTGCAAAGCCAACTTGCGTAATAAGAACAATACTGCAGAACGGAACGCACAGCTCAAGGCTTCGATGGAAAAAGCAGAAAAACAGCTTAAGGAACTGCCGTTTGCCAAACTGGTAAGCATCACCTTTGAACCGGGCGAAGATGCAAAAGCCATCGCCGTTCCCTTCCGTTACAACGCAGTTGACAGCAACCGCTTCACGCCCATCGATCTGGCAGCCAATCCCCGGGCGAAAGCCTTTTCAGATGGTAAACTCAGCCTGAAGACCGGCATTCAGAACATCAATTCCATCCCCTTTGATGTGGCGGAACCGATGGACTCTGCGGACATTGCGATCTGCCGTCAGGGACAGGGCAACTGGGCGCTGGAATGTGAAAACTACAGCGGCAGAAGCCCCTCGGACAACCTGCCCAGCTCCGTGCATTTCCGTCTGACACCGGCGCTGTATCACACAGCACACATCATCTTTGCGCTGGATCCCGATCCGGCAAAAGAGGCAATCCTGACCACGATCATCAGTTCTTACACGCCTTCCCCCTACGGCGTCGGTGAAAACCAGATCGGCCATACAAAACTGGATCTGCGTTCCGGCAAACTGCCCGCCAATGTTCAGAAAATCGGCACCGCCACAATCAAGGGAAAAACCGTTCCTCTGTATCGTGCCGCGATCAAACTGGATGCCGGTAAAATCATTGACCACCACACGACCCGTGGTCATCTGGACCTGGATTTCCACGGTGCCGGTCAGGAAAATCTGGAACAGCTGGACCGCCGTCACAAACCGGATCCCAATGTGAAGAGCGCATTCAATATTTTTGCCATCACACTGGAAAAAGCGCCGGTCGCCATGATCCCCAAACAGATCACGCCGGGCAACGTCTTCACAGAAGATGAGACCGTACAGGAAACCCGTGTGGTGCTGAAAGCTGCGCAGGATAACGCAGCCGGAAAACTTTCCTGGACCGCCAGAGACATCAACGGCAAGGTCGTTTTCAGCGGCAGCAAAGCCTTTTCCCTTGTTAAAACCGGCAGCGAAACCGAGATCGTGATCCCCTTCGGCAAGCAGGCGATCGGCTACTACGATCTGACCATGGAACTGCAGGATAAAGACGGCAGAACACTGGTCACTCACCCTGCCCGGTTTGCGGTCCTCGGCAAGGATGAACGCACGGCAAACAAGTATAAAGTCCCCTTCGGCACCTGGTGGTTCCGCGGCGCCCACGGGTCACCGGGGTCTATGGATCTGGGCGGACCGCTCCTGAAAAAGGCGGGGATCCGCAAACCCACCGGCAGCATGAGTCCGGCGGAACAGGAGAAGTACGGGATCTGCAGTCCGGGCTTTATCTATCTGCCGCACGGGTACCGTGTGTTCGACTATGAAAAGCGGGAATTCAAACCGAAAACGGTCGATCTTCCGGATCCTGCCAACCCGAAGAAGAAGATCCGGAAAATCATCCCCGGGGAAGAATGGGTGATCGAGGGTGTGAAAAACGCCATCAAGGACATCCATCCGGATCAGGTGATCCAGGCGATGATCTGGCACGAATCCGGACCGGGCGAAGGCGTCCCGTCGGAACTGACCACCGGCGAAAGAGGCGTTCCCTCCCAGACAGATAAGAACTTCGGGATCTACATCAACACCATCGGTGCCCTTATGCGCAAGCACTTCCCGCAGATCAAACTGCAGATGGGCAACAGTTCGTACAGTCTGGGCTGCTTCACCCGTCCGGTACGCGGCGGTGCGAACCCGGATTACTACGACTATATCGGGATCGAAACACCCTCCCAAGTGATCCCGCCGGAAAAACTGCAGGAAGTGGGTCTGCAGGGGATGCTCATCACCAAAGATGCGGCAAAAACGCTTAGCGGCAGAGACATCAAGCTGAACGGCTGCTATGAATTTGTCTATCGCTGCGAACGGGATATGGGCGAGCAGATCCAGGCGGAATGGTATATGCGTGACGCCCTGATCTCCCTCTCCCACGACTTCGTGCTGGTCAGCCCCGGTCTTTTCTTTGACTGCGATCGCGGATACTACACCGGACTCTGGGGCAGCTCCGGCATCCTCCAGCGCGGACCCTATGTTTACCCCAAGCGTGCATACGTGGCGTATGCGGCGCTGACCAATGTGATGGATGGCGTCACG
>JAGAPM010000170.1 GCA_017623265.1 Lentisphaeria bacterium
ACGCTGGGACATCTGGAACAGATGTTCCGCTGGGCGCATTATGACAGCGTGCGTGATATCCACGGGATCCTGCTGGTGGATGAGCCGAAGACCTATGAGCTTATCGAAAAGATGCTCATCACCTGGAAGAAGACTGTCCGCAGCCGCCGGATCCATCTCGGTATGGATGAAGCCCATGGAGTCGGGACCGGAAAATTCAAAGATCTGAACGGCAAAGAATCGCCATTCAACATCATCAACCGCCACCTGAAAAAAGTGGTGGAACTGTGTAAAAAACACGGCTTCGAGCCGATGATGTGGTCTGATATGTACTTCCGTTGCGGCAGCAAGACCAATGATTACTATGACAAGGAATGTGTCATTCCGAAAGAAGTCATCAAGGACATTCCCAAAGAAGTGGAGCTGGTCTACTGGGACTACTACCATGAAGACAAAGAATTTTACGCAGACTGGATCGCCCGTCACCGTGCCATGAAAAAAGAACCGATCATGGCAAGCGGAGTCTGGACCTGGAGCAAATTCTGGTACGAACACTACTACACCCGAATGACTGTTCCCCCGTGCATCGAAGCGTGCCGTGAAGCCAAGCTGAAAGACGTGGTCTTCACCATGTGGGGCGACGGCGGCGGATATTGCGATTATGACAGTGCATTTGCCGGTCTGGCATTTGCTGCCGAATACGCCTTCACCGGAAAAGCCGATGATTCCGTGCTGGAAGAGCGGGTCAGCGCTCTCTTCAACGGTTCCAGTTACAGCGATATTCTTCAACTTGCCAACTGTTGCTATGCCAATTTCCCGCCCATGCTGTGGGACGATCCCCTGATGCTGCTCTATATCGGCGGTTTCATTGCAGAGAAAGAAAATGCCCGTACTTACGAACTGCAGTACAACTACAAGACCGTCGTCGCCGAACTGCAGGCGGCAGCGAAAAAACTGGCAAAGGCGAAGAAAGTCGGTGATGCCGGCAGCATCCCCTACGCCAAAGCGTTCACGGATATGATGCTTGCCAAACTGGAATACGCCGGTGCAGTGATCGATGCCTATCAGAAAAAGAACAATAAGAAGGCTGTCAAGGCGGTGATCCCCATGCTGGAAACCTATCGCAAACATCTGAAAAAGTTTATTGCGGAGTTCCGTGCGATGTGGTTCCGTCACAACAAACCCTGCGGTCTGGAATCGATCCAGATCCGCCTTGCCGGACAACTTGCACGAACGGAAGAAGCGATCATCCGCCTCAACGAGTTTGTTGCTGGAAAAGCAGACCGTATCCCGGAACTGGATGACCTGCTCCAGATCCGGAACGATCTGCACATGCGTTGGGCATCCTGGCATCAGACAGCCCTCGGCACCACGATTTTCAACTGATCGTTTCCAGAAGCGGTGCGAATAGAAAATCCCGCACCACTTTTTATAACCAATTACTGCTATAAGCCGATAAAAAAATCCCGGTCCGGTAACGGATCGGGATTTTTATGTATTGACAAGGGTGGATCAGATCAGAGGAAGGCGCCCAGTTTTTTCAATGCGGCGCGGACTTCTTTTCCATCCAGTTCATCGCAGGGGATGCCGTTTTTTGCACTCATCGCTGCGGCAACACCGGCAGCCTGTCCGAGGGAACAGGCGGGCGGGATCACCCGCAACGAAGCGTGCATGGCGTGGTCTGCGGAGATGGGTCTGCCGCCCACGGTCAGGTTTTTCAGTCCGGCAGGGACAATACAGCCATAAGGCACTTCGTAATATTCCATATTGCTCATGTAGCAATGGCTGGTGCCGGAACCATCGGGTGAATGGATATCCAGATCGTAGTTGCAGCGGCAGATGGCATCCTCAAACTTTTCCCGTTTATGGAAGGAATCGCTGGTGATCTGCCGGATCCCTACAATACGGCGGCTTTCCCGGATCCCGATATGTCCGGCAATGGAGCGGACCTGACAGTCCTCAAAGCCGGGCACCTCCTCCCGCAGCCAGTTGAGTATTTCCCGGAACTGACGGTGCCCTTCCAGTTCAGCCTCGGAAAGTTCCATGCCGTTGACGCCGGATTTATGGATGATCCGGGTGGTATTGAAATGTACTACCGTGGGATCGTAATAATTGAAGAGCAGCACATCTTCCCGGGGACAGTTCACTTTGCCGCTTGCCTTCGCCGCTTCGTAATAGGGCTCCCATTCTTTCTTTCCCTTCGGCATACGGCTCTTATCCACATGGTCCAGCTTGAAGCACAATGTCATGGGCTGACAATGACCGGAAGGACCGCCGATCTCGGTCTTTCCGCCGGCAAGGACAGTCAGGTCCGCATCACCGGTGGTATCGACAAAATTCTTTGCTTTGATCGCCACGAAACCGGATTTGGAAGCGAAGACAGCCGCTTTGATCACGCCATCTTCCACGATCGTCCGGACAAGGTTGTGGTGATAGAGGATCCGTACGCCTGCATCCAGACACATTTCCTCCGCCGCCATGGGGGCGATGTCTTTGCTGATGATGTGGGTAAAGGGAGCATCCACGCCTTCTCTTGCATACTCTTCAGCGTGTTCGTTCCGGAGAGACGGGGGAAGATATTCGCCCATCTTCCGGATCCATTCGGGATAAACGGGGCGGTCCATCGCCTCGGGGAACTGCTGATCTTCTTTTTCTTTGAAATGATTCCACATGAACGGGGTGATCTCGCCGTAAGTCGCCATACCGCCCAGCATGCCGTATCGTTCTACCAGGATCACATCGGCACCGTATCTTACCGCCATGATAGCTGCGCCCAGCCCGCCGGGGCCGCCACCGACCACCACGACATCAGCCTCTGCGACAACAGGGATCTCTTCTTCCACTTTGAACTTGATCGAATTCATCTTGCGCCTCAATTTCCACGACGGCGGCGTTCACGCAGCCGCAGTGCATCTTCATCATCTTTTGTTATGTTCATAAAGGCATAGATCGCCGGCTGGGTGCCGGTAATGATCGTAACCTCCGCCTTACTGCCGACCTTGATATCACATTCTTCCGTCTCCAGTGCCAGATAGACCGGGTACAGGGTTGTTCCTTCCAGCGGAACGGTACCGATCTTGACCACAGATGCGGAGAAATCACCGTACTGCAAACGGCTGAAGACATCGCTGCTGATCTCCGCTTTCTGATCGAAACGGACTTTCCGGATAAAACGGGTATCCACATCTGCCCGCACGCTCAATTCAAGACTGCCCATGATCACGGCTGGTTTTCCCAGATCCACATAGCGGGAATCTTTGCACGGCAGGGAAAGGATGATACCATCTTCCACCGCCCGGATCTTGCAATCTTCGATCTTTTTATTCAGCACGCCCAGTTCCACTTCTTTTTCCGCGATCTGGCTGCGGATCACGCTGATCTCGCTCCGGGCTTTTTCCGCGATCTTGAAACTGAGCGATTCCGGTTTTGCTTTTCCGGCATCACTGCGATCGGCAATACGCTGTTTCAGGATGTTCAGTTCCACCTTCTTTTCTGCGATCTGGCTTTCAATGACTTGAAGTTCATTTTCCGCTTTCCGGATCACATTTTCCGCATAGCCGGAGGTAACGATCCGGTTGTTTTCCCGACGGATCGCCAGTTCCAGTTTCGCATCCCGTTCGCTCCGTTCATACGATTCGATCTCACGGGGCGTCATGACTTTTTTGAAATTATCAAGACTGGTCTTTGCCGCCTGATAGGCCTTTTCGGCAGCCTCGAGGCGGGCAGCGGCGTGCCGATAGGTTTCCGGAAGAGGTTCCAGTTTCAGCACTTCCAGTTCGTTTTTCTTGACCTGATACGCTTTTTCCAGACTCTTGATGGCAGCCTCGACTTTGCTGGCATTCTGAATATATTCCGTGGCATCCAGCTGCAGTTTCAAGTCATGCTCCTTGACCAGAAGTTCCGATTTGAGGATCCGGATGGCAGCTTCGACCCGTTTCTTTTCGTTCTGATAGTCCGTGTCATCCAACTGCACCAGCAGATCTCCTTTTTTGACCTGATTACCGGATCTGCAGAAGATTTCCCGCACAGCACCGCCGGTCGGAGCAACCAGTTCAAAGGTATCTTTCGGGATCACGGTCCCTTCACAGATGACCGTATCATCCACATTGATCAGAAACATCAGGAGGACTGCCGTTGGCAGCATAAGAAGAGCGCCGATGATCAGCCAGGAAAAGAGACGCACTTTTCCCCGGAGACTGCTCTGGAATACGGCGGGCTGGGGTGTAATCATGTGTTTACTCATAATCTTTTCTCCCTTCTCAATGTTCCGGTTCGCCCATGGCAAAGAGGTCGCTGCGTGCGCCCTTTGCATCCCGGAGCTGAAGTGTATAAAGATCGCGGTAGATACCGCCCTGCTGGAGAAGCTGGGAATGGGATCCCTGTTGGGCGATCTTACCGTCTTTCAACACCACGATCAAGTCCGCATTGCGCACGGTGGAAAGTCGGTGGGCAATGATGAC
>JAGAPM010000171.1 GCA_017623265.1 Lentisphaeria bacterium
CCTATCTCAACCGTCGCGGCGAACCCACACACATGCTCAAGGGCGGCAAGTGGAAAACCATGTTCCACCTGCCGAGATGCCTCTTCATCGCCCTCGACCAGATGCGCAAGATCCAGGCTCAACAGGGCTGACCGGAGTGAGTACGAACGCGCGGGGCGCGGCAGCAGCCTGAGCGCAGCTCAGGCTCACCGTACAAAAAAAGATGCACGCTTTGTGGCGTGCATCTTTTTTGTGTGCGGTGGAGCCACTGCGTGGCTCACTGCCGCGCCCCGGCGTCTGCTCACTGTGCCATGAAGTCGTCCCAGGCGTCTTCGATGTCCCCGATGCGCAGTTCCAGCTGTTCGTACTGTTCGTCTCCTTCCAGACGGCTGTCGCTGTTCAGGAGGGACAGGGTATCCACGATATCCCGGTGGATCGCTGCCAGCCGTTTTGCGGTCTTTTCCGGCACGGGCTGACCGTTCAGCCGTTCCAGCAGGGACATGGAATATTCGATCCGTGCCTTGGTGAGGTCCAGCAGTCTCGTCCGTAATGGCGACAGCTTGGCGTCCTCGGCGGGGCTGAAATATTCGGAAGCGATCTCCCAGTTTTCCTCCAGGAAGTTGATGAAAGCGACTTCCTGTGCGTCGTCGGCGAACTTGAGTTCCATGAAGTCCATCAGTCTGGACCGGAACCCTTCAAACTGTTCTTCGCCGTTGGACATGGCATCGTAGATCATGGCGCCCAGTTCCACGGAGTTGATAGGGGCATTGAGTTCGGCAAGGATGGCGTCGATAGACTCCAGCGTACCGGTGGAAATGGAGAAATTATTGGGATCCAGATCCGGGTCCAGCGTGCGTTTATCGGCATTCTCATCTTTTTCGTGGTGATGGTGTCCGCAATCGCACCCGCCGTGGTCGTGATCGTGCCCGCAGCTGCATTTTGCGTCCTGTTCCGCCCGGTTGCGGATCAGGCTCTGCTCGAACTGACCGGGGGTATCCAGATCGTCCACCGGCACCAGCAGCCACTCGCTGCCGTCCCGTTTGATGGCGATTTCGTTCATGCGGAGCCGATATTCTTCCAGCGTCAGAACGGGGCGTTTTCTCAAATCCGTATCATTTTCGTATGCAAAGAGATATGCTTCCGCGATCTGTTGGGGAATCTCGATGTAATCCCGATCCTGTTCGCAAACTTTCAGCAGAGCCCGTTCAAAATCCCGCACGAACTGCTGTTTGTCTGCATCGCTGCTCTGTTCCCGGCAGATGGCAAGGGAGAACACGCATTTTTCCCAATCTTCCACGGTGACCAGAATGGAATCGCCTTCGTTAAACTGGTTATCCCGGTAGAAACTGCCCATATCGAAGGCGGTCAGCTTCACATTTGCCATCATGAGATCCCGTGCGCCGAAGAGGGTCAGCCGGTTTTCTTCGCACTCGGCGGAAAGATAATCGATCACGCCGGAATTCCCCAGCATCATATACGCCGGAGCGATCTCGGAAAAACGGGTATTGATCGTAACGGTCTTCCGTTTTTTGCTGTTTCCGGCTTTCAGAACAAACTCATCGGCAAAGACTTCGTCGCTGTTGCAGAAGGGAATGAACGCTGCGCCGGGCAGCAGCACTGCCTTTTCGATCTCAAACGCAGTCGGAACGATCTTGAATTCCGTACCACGGAAAAATTCCTGTTTCGGGTAGACTTTTCCATCCGAATAGAAAAAACTGTCCTGCGCAGCGAGGACCAGTTCCACTTCTTTTTCCACCCGTTTCCGGTCAGCGTCGGAAGAGGGTTTCAGCGCCGCGATAGCAGCTTCGGTCAGTTCGGAAACGGGGAAAGAAAACAGCCTGCCGAAACGGTCGGCGAGCATATTTTCCACGGTCTCTTCAATGTGGTTCAGGCTCAGCATATCTCCTCCTTTTTTTGCGGATCAGAAGCTGGAAAAACGGACCATTTTTGCCAGTTTCCGGTGCAGATAATCATCCAGCCGGTCGGCAAGATCCTGCTGGGTCCATTCTTTCATTTCTTCCACAGAATAAGCGTCTTTGAGTTCAAATTCGCCGCTCTGGATCCGGTTGAGCCGGAAGAGTGCGGCGCCGCAGCCCAGTTTCTGCCCCACATCGGCGCAGAGCGTGCGGATATAAGTGCCTTTGGAACAGCGCACCACAAAATCGGCGTAAGGCAGATTGATATTTGCCAGATCCACCGAATGAATCGTCACCGGTTTGGCTTCCCGTTCCACTTCCTTGCCCTGACGCGCCAGTTTGTACAGCCGTTCACCGTCCACTTTGACCGCAGACACCATGGGCGGGGTCTGCATGATCTCACCGGTGAATGCGGCAAAGGCTTCTTTGAGCTTTTCTTCCGTTACATACGAGTAATCGGAAGTCTTGACAATGTTTCCATCCATGTCCTGGGAATCGGTTTCTGTTCCGAGAAGAATGGTCCCGCCGTAGATTTTGTCCTCGCCGGAAAACTTCTGACTCAGTTTGGTAAACTTGCCGATCACGATGACCAGCAGACCGGTCGCCGCGGGGTCCAGTGTACCGCAGTGACCTGCTTTCACAATATTGAACCGCGCCCGCATGAACGCCACCACATCGTGGCTGGTCCAGCCGGCAGGCTTATTGACAAGGATGATCCCGTTTTTCAGGAACGGGGGAAGACGGTGTTTCTGGGGATTGTTTCTCATTTTTTCAGTTCCATTGCTACATGGTTGAGCAGAATATCTTCTGCGTTTTCCGCACTTTTGGCAAAGATGGTACAGCCCGCTGCCATTTCATGCCCGCCACCATTGAGTCTGCGGGCGACCTTACCCACCGAAACGGCAGGATCTTTGGAGCGCAGCGATACTTTGAAAATGCCGGGATTTGCCGTCGGCTTGATGACCGCCGCCACCGTAACGCCTTCGATCCCGCGCACATTTTCGATCAGATTTTCCGTATTCCGGATATTGACATCATATTTTTTCAGCAGTTCATTGGTGATCATAAACCAGGCAAAAGAGCCATCCAGTGCGGTCCGCAGAGACTTGCAGAACAGCTCCGCTTCAAACTGTGCCATATTGAACGGCTTGGAAAAGTATGCCCGGTCGATCACAAAATGCCGATCCGCTCCAGCTTCGATCAGATCCGCAGAGGTCCGCAGAGCCCGGGGCGTGGTGTTGTCGAACCGGAAACAACCGGAATCGGTCACAACGCCCAACAGCAGCCGTGTGGCGGCAGCCGGCGTGATCTTCCATTTCGCAAACCTGGCGAGATCATACACCACTTCCGCCGCAGAACACGCCGTGGAGTCAACATAAGTGACCTGCGCAAACTCAATATGGTCCGGATGATGATCCAGCGCCGCAAAGGGCAGTTTGATCTGTTCCGGCTGCAGACCGCCCAGCCCCAGCCGTTTGGGCGTGGAGGCATCCACGGAAAGCACAGAGTCGTACCGGGTCAGATCCGCCGTTTTCAGCGCTGTTTCCGGCAGAAAACACAGATACGCATCCGGCACTTCATCCGGAAACAGCACATCCGCTTTGTATCCGTTTCCATTCAACAGATGCCACAGGGCAGTGGCAGATCCGACCGCATCGCCATCAGGACGCTCATGAGTCACGATCAGCACCCTGCCCTGAAGTTTTTCCAGAACCGGCTGAAAATCAGAAATTCTCATTTTCTTCGTCCCCTTCCAGTTCACGAAGAAGCTGGAGTACACGGTCGCCTTCCGCCAGATTGTGATCGGCAAGAAAACGCAGCACCGGCGTATATTTCAGGATCACGTGTTTGGACATTCTGCGCTGGATATCGCCCTTGAGCCGTGCCAACGCCTGAAGGATCTCCTGTTCCCGGTCGCTGCCGGCTTCGATCCCGAACATGCTCACATAAACATCTGCCTGTTTCAGCGTGGTGGAACATTCCACACGGGTCACAGAGACAAGGGCATTGTACTTCTCGCTGAAAGACTGACGCTGCAGCAAATCTGCGATCTCACGCTTGAGGATCTCGTTGACACGGGTGATCCGGTCAACGGAAACTTCATTATTCTTACGCATGAAGACACCTCCGGAATCAGGTCAGGGTTGCTTTTTTCAGCTCAATTTCGTAGAGCTGGATAATGTCACCTTCCGTGAAGTCCATAAAGTTGTCCAGCCGGATACCGCACTCAAGCCCCTGATGCACTTCTTTCACATCGTCCTGATAGCGCCGCAGGGAGCGCACTTCACCGTTGAAGATGAGTTCGTTGTTGCGGAACACACGGGCTTTTGCACCGGTACGGGCAACGCCTTTTTCCACCATACAACCGCAGATCTTCGGACCTTTGGAAAGCTGGAAGATCTTGAGGATCTTGACGGTCCCGATATATTTTTCGCGCTTTTCCGGTTCGAGACGACCGGCAAGAGCATCCGTAATATCTTCGATCAATTCATAGATGATGCTGTAAAGACGGATCTCCACATTGGATTTCTTGGCGAGATCGTTCACGCCGGGATTCACACGCACATGGAACCCGACCACGATAGCATCCGAAGAGGCAGCCAGCAGCACGTCGTTTTCCGTGATCGCCCCTACACCGGTATGCAGCACTTCCACAGAGATCTTCTCGGAAGGCAGTTTCTTCAGAGATTCCACAATTGCTTCGCTGGATCCGCGGACGTCAGACTTCACAATGACTTTGAGATTGTTCTTCTTGCTGTCATTCATCTGGGAGAACAGATCTTCCAGTGTGGCTCCGGCAGTCTTGCTGGAGAGTGTTTCAATACGCTTGGAATCGCTGCGGCTTTCCGCCAGCTGCTTCGCTTCATTGATATTTTTGCAGACAGCCATCTTGGTACCGGCTTCCGGAACCCCGGAAAGACCGACGACCTTAACAGGCGTGCTGGGCGGCGCGACCGCCACCCGTTTTCCGCGGAAGTCGATCAGCGTCTTGACCTTTCCGTAATATTCACCGCAGATGATGGGATCGCCCACCCGCAGAGAGCCATTCTTCACCACCACGCTTGCCGTAGCTCCGAGACCCTGTTCCAGCTGGGACTCCAGCACATACGCCAAACCGGGACGCTTGGCATTTGCCTGCAGTTCCAGCATTTCCGCTTCCAGCAGGATCCGTTCCAACAGATCATTGATCCCTGCACCGGTCTTGGCGGAAACGGGGATCGCCGCCACCGTACCGCCCCAGTCTTCGG
>JAGAPM010000172.1 GCA_017623265.1 Lentisphaeria bacterium
GATCTCCATCAATCACCTGATCGCCATTCTTTCTGCTCCGGTGGGCGGCTGGATCTGGGTCCGGTTCGGGATCGGTTATCTCTTTACTTTTGCGGCGGTCATGGCGATTTTCAACACGCTGTTTGCCATGACTATCCCCAAGCCGGAGCAGGAGTAAAATTCTTTCTGGAAAAAAAGCATAACTGCTTGACATTTCAGGGAGATGGTGTATAGTGGGAGAAGTCCCCCGAAACATCATACAATACGAGGTATATGGATGACTTTATCCGCACGCACCCTGTTGTCCGGCAGTCTGTTCAGCGCATTGCTGCTTCTTTCTGCCTGCTCGTCCAATCCCGCCGGTCTGGATCTGGAAAAACCGATCTCCTTCGTCCAACCCGGGAACGGGGTTTACTTTTTTGAAGATTTCAGCAATTACGATGACCACCTGCCCGGGATCACAGATCAGGCAGGGCTCTGGCGCCGCAATGACACCATCTGGTCACCGCGTGCCACCCTAGAAAGTACACTTAAAGCGGAAGATCAACCGCGCCTGCTTTACGACGGTTATGTTATGCTGCCCGGAATTTCCGTATTCGATTGCTCGCTTGAGTTTTGCCTGAAGGGGGCAACGGATCCTGTGCCCGCCCAGCCGGCACAGACAAAAAAGCAGAAGGACAAAATCGTTGTTGTCAAAGAAGCTCAGCCTGCAAAACCGGGCATCAGCAAAAAATTCTCTCTTGTTCTCATCATGGACGGCAAAAATACGGAACTTGTGACCATTGCCAACGACGGTATCACCATTGGTGGAAAAACATTTACAACCCCGTTTGCATCCCGGGGAAGCTGGAGCGGCATCCATCTGAAAGCAAATGGAAAAACGATGCAGGTCTATGCCAGTATCGACCGGGTTTACAAGCTGATCGGCGAATTGCCGTTCTCCGGCAAACTCACCGGCACCAATGTGATGTTCTACCCCGATAACAATGTCCAGATTTCCAACTTCAAAGTTTCGGACCCCCGTCCGGTCGTTCAGACACCTGCTTCTGACTGGTATGCGGATTACCGCAGTCTGACCCAGCCGATCAAAGGCGCAGACAGCAAGCCCGTCACTCTGATCAACGGAAAAGACCGTCTTGCCCTGCGTTTCAATGCGGGCAAATCCACCAGCAAAATGGTGCTGAAATGGAGCAACGACATGACGATGGAATACGAGGTCAAAGTAGAATCCCAGAAAGAAAACATCCTGTGTGCATTCACGGATAAACCCAAGAAAACCGCCGTTCTGCTGGAAGATTTTTATATCAATTTTTCCAGCAAAAAATATGCCCGCCAACAATTCCGCCAGTATGTCCGCCCCAAACTGGAACAGTTCAGTTCGCTTTTTAGTGCCATTCCGGAATATCTGGATATCATCCGTGACTGGGATACGCTTCCTGCCGCCTCCACCCACCCGCTGGATCTGGAGCTGATCCCGCAGGCGGATCATCAGGTCCAAATCTGGCTGGACGGTAGCTATATCCGCACGATCTATATGAATCTGGATCCGGAAAAGGAATCGAAAACCCGGGCAAAGATCGTCAACCTCAACAGTAAACTGCGCAAGGCTGCAGAAGAAGAAAAGAAAGCATTGCAGATCGAACTTGCCGCTGCAGAAAAAGAACTGGCGGCACTGCCCTTCGCCAAACTGGAAAGCGTCACGTTTGTACCGGGCGAAGATGCAAAAGTCGCCACACTTCCGGTCCGTTACAACAAGATTGATTCCAAGCGGTTCACTGTGATCGATATGGCGGCAAATCCCCGGGCAAAGGCATTTATCGATGGCAAACTCAGTCTAAAGGCCGGTGTTCAAACCATCGATGCCATCCCCTTTGATGTAGTCGCCCCCATCGACTCCGCCGACGTCGCAATCTGCCGGATGGGTCAGGGGGCGTGGATGCTGGAATGCGAAAATTACAGTGGCAGAAGCCCGGACGACAACTTCCCCGCCTCTGTCCATTTCCGTGTCAGACCGGCACTTTATCACACGGCACACATCATTTTTGCGCTGGATCCAGATCCCGCCAAGAAAGCGATCCTCACCACACTCTTTGCCAGCTTCACCGATGCCCCCTACGGACCCGGTGAAAACCAGATCGGCATTACCAAGCTGGATCTGCGTTCCGGCAAACTGCCCGCCAATGTGAAACAGATCGGCACAGCCACGGTCAAGGGCAAAACTGTTCCCCTGTACCGCGCTGCAATCACGCTGGATTCCGGTAAAGTGATTGATCACCACACGACCCGGGACTATATGGATCTGGATTTCCACGGTGACGGTCAGGAAAACTTCCAGCAGATCGATCGCCGTCACAAACCGGATCCCGATGTAAAGAGCGCATTCAACATCTTTGCCATCACATTGGAAAAAGCACCGGTCTCCATGACGCCGAAACAGCTGGCTCCCGGCAATGTCTTCACGGAAGATGAAGCCGTGCAGGAGACCCGCGTGGTACTGAAAGCCGCGCAGGATAACGCCGCCGGGAAACTTGTCTGGACCGCAAAAGACATCAACGGCAAGGTCGTGTTCAGCGGCAGCAAAGCCTTCACTCTCGCCCCAAAAGGTACGGAAGTTGAAATTGTGATCCCCTTCGGCAAGCAGGCGATCGGCTACTACGATCTGACCATGGAACTGCAGGATAAATCCGGCAAAACGCTGGTCACCCACCCCGCCCGCTTTGCTGTTCTCGGCAAAGACGAACGCACGGCAAACAAATATAAAGTCCCCTTCGGCACCTGGTGGTTCCGCGGCGCTCACGGTTCCCCCGGCTCCATGGATCTGGGCGGACCGCTTCTGAAGAAAGCCGGAATCCGCAAACCGCTGGGCAATCCCACAGCAGAAGAAGCAGAAAAATACGGAATTTGCATGTCCCCGGGAACATTCAAACTGCCTACCAGCGGAAAGGATTTTGACTACAAATCCGGCAAGTTCAAACCTCATATGATCGATATTCCGGATCCCGAAAACCCAAAAAAGAAGATCAGGAAGGAGATCTCCGGCGAAGAATGGCTTGTCCAGAAGATCAGGGATGACATCAAAAACATCCATCCGGATCAGACCATACAGGCAATGATCTGGCACGAGTCCGCACCAGGCGAAAGTATCCCGACAGAACTGACTACCGGTAAAAAACGCCCGGTGGAAGAATCCGACTGTAACAGTGCACGCTACATCAACGAAGCCGGCAGAATTGTCCGTAAATACTTCCCGCAAATCAAACTTCAGATGGGCAACAGTTCGTACAGTCTGGGGGCATTCTCCCGTCCGTACCGCGGCGGTGCCAATCCGGACTATTACGATTATATCGGGATCGAAACTCCCTCCCAGGTGATTCCGCCGGAAAAACTGCAGGAAGTGGGTCTGCAGGGAATGATCGTCACAAAAGATATGGCGAAACATCTCAGCGGCAAGGATATCAAACTGAACGGCTGCTATGAATTTGTCTATCGCTGCGAACGGGATATGGGCGAACAGATCCAGGCGGAATGGTATATGCGTGACGCACTGATCTCCCTCTCCCACGACTTCGTGCTGGTCAGTCCCGGTCTGTTCTTTGACTGCGACCGCGGCTACTACAATGGTCTCTGGGGCGGATCCGGTATTCTCAAGCGAGGTCCGTATGTCTATCCCAAACGCGCCTATGTGGCGTATGCAGCTCTGACCAATGTGATGGATGGTGTCAAATTCAGCCGTCAGATTCCCACCGGTTCCACCACAGTCTATGCGTTGGAATTCAAACGTCATGACGGACTCTACGCCACGGCTCTCTGGAGTGCACGCGGCGAAATGGAATTCACAGTGGAAAATCCTGCGGCGACGATGCGTGTCACGGAAATGTACGGTCAGAAACGCACAGAAAACGGCAAGATCGTGACGATTGTCGGGGGAACGTCCCCGGTCTATCTGCTCAGCAAAACGCCGTTGAAGTCGGTGAAAATCACCGGCAGAGATTTCAAGGCGGACAAAGCCCTTGCCGCGAAAGCGAAGACTGTTGCGGCATTCGATGACATCAACAAAGTCACCATGGTGCCGGACGAAAAGATGTCCTCTATCAACATGGAACATCTTCCGCTCCTGAAACCGGGCGCATTCAAACTGGAACAGGTCAAAGACGACCAGATGGGCAACTGTCTGCAGGTGACGCTGGATACTACCACGGATCCGTACAAGTCCAAATATATCACGGAATACACCACGATCCGTCTGAACGAACCGGCTCCGGTCACAGGTACGCCGGGCGTCATCGGTGTCTGGGTGAAGGGCGACTCAAACTGGGGGCAGATCCGTTTTGAGATCGAAGATGCTCAGGGTGAGATCTTCAAGAACCACTCTTCCGGCGTCGGCGGCTGGGGTTGCGATATTTACGACTGGCCCGGCAATACCTCAGTGAACTTCGATGGCTGGAGCTTCGTCTATCAGACCGTGGGCAAATCCTTCATGCTGCCCACCCACAGCCCGGGCACGGCAATGCAGCAGTGGATCAGCTGCGGCGGCGACAAGGTGATCGATATGCCGGTGAAACTCCGTGCGGTCACCATCGGGGTCAACCGTCACAAACTGGATCTCCACGATTTCAAAACATTCACTCCGAGTCTGCGGATCAAAAATGCAGGGTGCATCGAACTGGAAAAGTAAGATCCAACCACCATCCATAAGGTGTAACGGCTCCGGTGTTTTTCCTGAGCCGTTTTTTTATGTAAAAAATTCAGGAACGGGGAACACGCATTCCAACCCGTTAAAAAAAAAGCGATTATGCAAATACAAAAAACTTGATAAATCAAAATGTCCGTGATATAGTACCATTCTCTATTTTCCGACCTGAACTTTTACCCCCTCGAAAAATGCAATTCAGAGATTGC
>JAGAPM010000173.1 GCA_017623265.1 Lentisphaeria bacterium
CGACAGCTTTCCGCCGGTCACTGCTGCGATCAGAAAATTATATTTCATCCCGGCAAATTTTTCCAGATCTTCTGCAAAAACGAGTTTACCGGGAGCGATTCCGCAATCGCCCTCCTGAACGGAGAGGAACGGCTCCATCTCTTCCGAGCGGAAACTGATATTCGTAAAAAGGTTATCCACCAGTGCGCAACCGCAAATATTGATCTTAAGCATGATTTTCTCCTGTCTGTTTCGTGAGTTCTGCTGTAAATAGATACCATTTTCCATTTTTTTCAAACAGAATATGAAAAAAAATCTTAACTTTCCCGGGAATGACGGTTTGCCATTTGTCTTTTCTGTGCTATGTTACCGTGATTGTGTACATAAATGTTCAAAAACAGAAAGGAAACGAATCATGTTGATGAAGTGCAGTAAATGCGGATATGAAAACCAGTTGAATGCCATCTTCTGCCGGGGATGCGGCGAAAAACTCAATCCTTCTGAAGTTTCGCCTGAAGAATTGGAAAAAGAAGCAAAAAAACGGAAAAAAGCCGGTAAAAAGATCAACTGGGGTCCGATTTTCGGTTTGCTCCTGCTGGCAGGGATCGTGACATACGGTATTCTGCTCTTTACAACGCCCGCCGATGCACCGGTCTATAACAAAGAGGCTGCAGTTCCCTACCAGGCCACACTGAAAAGTATCGAAAGCAACATTACGGCTACCGTCACACCCGAGCAGATTACTGCATTTTTCAACGAAGAACTGATCAATAAAGATGCTGCGAAGAAAAAAGCTGATTATGCGATCAAGGACGTTGTTTTCACCGGCAGCGGAAAAGAACTCACCATCACGATCCATACCACCGTGCTGACCTGCGCCACCACCATCTCCGTAACCGGTCAGTTGAAAAAAGGAACAGACGACAAGCCGATCAGCTTTGAAATCACCAATTTCCGTTTCGGCAATACCACCCTGCCCTACGGGCGCGAATTCATTCTGGAGAAGTTCGATAATATCTTCTACGCAGAACGGCTTCAGGCGATCTTCCGCAATGCTCAGGCTGTGACCGTTGAAGACGGCAATCTTGTGATCACGCAGAAGAAAATTGCAAAAAAATCGCTGAAGAAAAACAGAACGAACAAGAAAAAATAATTTTTTTTCATGAGCCCGGCACGGAGTATGCAATCGGAGAAACTTCCACCGAGGGAAATGTTCCCGTTCCAGAGCCGCTTTTTTTCCGTGGGACAACACAAATTGCACTACGTGGATGAAGGAAGCGGTCCGGTGGTCCTGTTGCTTCATTCCTGCCCCTTCTGGATTTATGAGTTCCGGGCGCTGATCAAAGATCTCCGCCGGGATCACCGGGTCATCGCCATCGACCAGATCGGTTTCGGACTTTCCGATAAACCGCGTAACTTTGACTACCGGATCGAAACGCACGCCGATCATCTGGAGCGTTTCACACGGGAATTGGGCTTAAAGGATATCACGCTGGTCATGCACGGCAGAGGCGCAGCCATCGGCATGGCAGTGGCGATCCGCAGACCGGAGGATTTCAAAGGGATCATTATGCTCAATGCCATGTCCTTCTCCGAGTACAAACTTCCATGGCGTCTGCAGGCATGCAGACTCAAGTGGATCGGTCCCAAAATCGTGATGAATCTGCGGATCTTCCAACGGGATTTCGATAAACTGCCGGAAGCGATCCGTGCCGGATACTATTTCCCTTTCAAAACGCCGGGAGATCAGGAGCCGGTGCTTCATTTTATCGAAGATCTGCCATCCGCTCCGGAAGACAGCTCTGCACAGACCATGTTCGAAATCGAATCCTCCCTCTGGCTGCTCCGGGACAAACCGTGCTGTATCATCTGGGCAAAACATGACTGGCTGTACACCATGGCAAATTTCAGGCGTTGGGAACAGTACTTTCCCCGGGCAGATAAACATGTGATCAGCAAAGCCGGCCGCACCCTCATGGAAGATGCCCCGGAAGAGATCTGCCGCTACATCCGCAATTTCCTGGAAGCAAACGCCCTGTGATTCTCTTCCCCGCCGTTTTGAAAGAGAAAAAACGAAAAGGATAGATAAAAAAAGAAAAAACGATTTGTTTTTCCACGGAATGGTTGTATATTATACAAAACAGAAAAATTTCGTTACAACACGCAACAACATAACAGGAAAGGTCGAATTATGGCAGTGAGCTATAAAGATCTCGGTCTGGTCAACACCAGAGAAATGTTCAAGAAAGCCATGGCTGGCGGTTATGCGATCCCGGCTTTCAACTTCAACAACATGGAACAGCTTCAGGCGATCATCCAGGCTTGCACGGAAAAGCAGAGCCCGGTGATCCTGCAGGTCAGCAAAGGCGCCCGCAGCTACGCCAACGAAACTCTCCTGCGCTACATGGCTCAGGGTGCTGTTGAATACTCCCGCGAAATCAGCGGCGGCAAAGGCCCCGTGCCCATCTGCCTGCACCTGGACCACGGCGACAGCTTCGAACTCTGCAAGAGCTGTATCGAATTCGGCTTCTCCTCCGTCATGATCGACGGCTCCCACCTGCCCTACGAAGAAAACGTTGCC
>JAGAPM010000174.1 GCA_017623265.1 Lentisphaeria bacterium
CCGGGCACGGCAATGCAGCAGTGGATCAGCTGCGGCGGCGACAAGGTGATCGATATGCCCGTGAAACTCCGTGCAGTCACCATCGGTGTGAACCGTCACAAGCTGGATCTGAAGGACTTCAAGACGTTCACGCCCTCCATCCGGATCAAAAATGCCGGATGTATCGAGCTGGAACAGTAAAGGTGCTTTTACAAAAACATTGATGCCGCGGAGCGCAGCCGAAAACGGTTGCGCTCCGTTTTTTTGCAGATTTTTCAGGCGTTTTGTTTGACGCTCCGTTCCTTAGTGTCGCCGGGGAAACGTTCCCCGGTGATCCGGACGGGTCTGTTTTTGACGGGCGACTGATCGCAGTATGGGGGTAAGGGGGGAGCCGTCAAAAACAGGGGTGCAAAGCACCCTCTTACTTGTGCTGCCCAACTCAACTTCGTTTCGTCGCAGCACGGGGGGATTTTGTTTTACACGAATCGTGCGCCAAACAAACGGAGTGCAGTTGAGGCACACAAATAAATCAGCTATTGTAGCTGTTTGCGGCTTAATCCCAGTTCAGATCTTCAAACTTTGTCCACTCGATGTTGCTGCCGAAGACTTTTTTCAGGCGGGTACAGAGGGCGTCCAGCCCTTCCAGACCGATGCCGCGTCCGTCTGAATAGAGGCTCTGCCAATGGGTGTAGAAGACCATGGGGCGGTTTTCCTCGTAAAGTTCACGGAACTTGCCGGATCTGCCGTCGGCAGTGATATAATAGTCGATCAGCTCCCGCACATTCCGGTGCGCCTTCGCCACGGGGATTGGGTTCTGGGTGTCCCAGAAGGGATCCACGTTGCAGGTGGCAGGGATGGTCACAACTCTGCCGGATTCAGGGGTATCGCACATGACCGTTGGCTTGCGGATGTGGTCGTCCGTGTGCATAAAGTAGTAACAGCTCTCTTTGTTGAAGACCCGTTTGAACGCCATGCCGATGCCCTTCGCGTAGTTGTCCTCGTTGTCGCCGCCAGTGTACCAGGGGGAAGTGACGCCGGTGGGATTCAAGCCGAGATTGTTCAGGATCGTGAGGGAAAGCGCCACGTAATCCGCGATCTCTTCAGCGGTAAGATGGCTGAAATAAACATCTTCGCACATCTGCATGTTGCAGGAGCGTTTCAGGTTCCATGCGAGAAAATGAGTCAGGATCTCCGGCGTGATGGAGAAGTCCGGCATGATATATTTTTTGCAGATCCGGACAAAGGAATCGATCTGCGCCGGGTCCACGCCATTGACTTTGTTCTTTTCGTCCAGACGCCCCAGACCGGCGGGGATCGGCACCACAGAGAACTTGCCCCGGACCCCGTGTTTGCGGCAGATATTCCCGAACTCCATAGTAAATGCAGGCGGCACAAGCTGTTCGTGCTTATGGGTCAGATCGTGGTAATGGTACATATTGACAACGCCGCCGTCGTCAATGATCAAGCTGATGGGTACTTTGCTCATGTTGTTTTTTCCTCGTTGTTATTTTGCCGGAAACTGCCGAGCATCCGGTAGAAAAGGGTATCGATCTTCCTGTGGAACGTGACCGCCTGACGCTGGGCGTTGGAAATGAAACCGGTCTCATTGGCATGGGTCCAGAACGATTCCAGATGATCATAATATCCGTTGACGTTCAGCACACCGATGGGCTTCCGGGCGCGTTTGATCTCTTCCAACGCGGAGAAAAATTCATCCAGCGTCCCGATCCCGCCGGGCAGAACCACAATGCAGTCCGCCTTCTCCAGCATGACTTTCTTCCGTTCGCTGATGGTGGAGACAGAGATCTGTTCCGTCAGGGCGGGATGCAGGATCTTACTGCTCAAGACCGCCGGAAAAACGCCGGTCACCCTGCCGCCCGCTTCCAGCACGGAATCTGCCAGAGCCTTCATTGTTCCAACTCCGGCACCGCCATAAATGAGCGTCAGATCGTTTTCTGCGAGAAATCTGCCCAGTTCGGCAGCGGCGGCAGTATAGCCCGGATCTGCCGTTTCGCGGGATCCGAGAAAGACCGCCACCGTGCGGATGGATGTCAGAAACTTTTTCAATTTTTTCAATTCTTCCGGGGTCATATTTTCTCCGTTTTTGCGCCGTGTTCCTTTACCGCATTAATGTAACCCCACCTCACAAAAATGCAAGTGTGCTTTTCATACATCCCGTGTTTTATTTGACGCCTTACGCCTTACAGCAGCTTGCATCAAAGAAAGTTGTGCTCAACTTGACATTTCCGGCGGGGCATCTATATTAACGCGGGAGAACAACAAACAGGGAAGTTCAGCCATGAAGATACAAAAAATCATTCAATGGATACTGGCAACAGCCATCGTGATTCTGATTCTGGCGTTGGCGATCTCTCCCTTTTCCATGGAAGGTCCATACGGGCACGGCTGGCATCAGGAAGAACCAGATACACCATATTCCTGCCTTGTCTCGTTGTGGGAAAACGACCGGCGGTATTTGTGCGAAATTGATCCCCGCCATTCTTCTGCTTATCATTGTATTGAAGGATTCTGGCGGGAAGAATCCGGTGAAGTATTCCGCCACTTCCGGATCTATGTCCGCAAAGACGGGGTTGTGTTTCATCAGTTGAAAGTAGAAACAGAATCCCGGATCCGGCGTGGTGAATTTGTGAAAGAGGACCCGGATGCCCGGATCGTTTTCCATGAGATTGAAGAGGAAGTGGAATATACACTTTCTCCGCAAAACGGTTTTGGCGCAATCCGCTTTTCCGTACCGCGGAAAGTTCTCGAAACACTGCCGGAACGTGCGGGAAGTCAGGTAAGAAAATGAGTAAACTCCCCCCGCAAAATAATATTATATCCATACGGATACTCGTATTTGCCTGCATTCTTGTATTTATTTGCAGCTTTCTGACAGATTGTTTTGTGACATCCGGCACCGGTCAGATTTCCGGTCCGGTTCTTTCCGCAACCGGACTGATTCCATGCTATCCGTACGCAGAAACGATCACCGTTTCCTGCGGTGGCGAAAAAGTGCCATGCCGGATCTACTGCAAAGCAGGGGCTCCGTATGTGCTGATCGGACCATTCCACTTCGGCAATGGACGGTATGATTTCTTTTTTGTCCGGAAAAATGATGTTGTCGGGCGGGGACTGGATGATAAAACAGCAGACTGGCGAACCCATTGGTTCGGAGCATTTCTCTTTATCTGTTTCGATCTGGATCCCGATGGGATCGATTCCTGGTGTCCCAACGATTCCTTTTCCGGAGTCCGGATCCGGTACGACAGGGAAACCGATTCCATGGTCTATTTGATTCCCCCATCTCAAGGGCTGAGAGAGATACGCTTTTCGGTCCCGTGCAAATATTTAAACACCCTTTCACCAGCGGCAAAGGGATACTGGTAAAACAGAACAAAACACAACTCATTAAAAAAAAGCAGTTACGACAACTGTAAAAACTTGACAAATTTTAAGATGTGTGATACAGTAACCTTTGAAAGGCTTGAATCTCTCTTTTAAGGAGTTGTTATGAAACATTTTCTGCTGCTTGTGCTGACCGGTGTCATGCTCTGCACCGCTTCCTGTGCCACCTCCAAACGGCTGTCGCGCGTCAATTCCGAACACGTCCTGCAGCGTCACAATGCTGTGGATGGCAACGCCATCAACCTGTGGCCCTTCTTCATCGCATCCAAAGATTACCGGTCCGTCTTCTACCCGTTTATCGACTGGGACAAACAGGGCTTTTCCGTGCGTCCGATCGTGAACAAAGAAGGCAACGAATGGTCCTTCCTCTTCCCCCTTTTCGCCACCAATCCGCAGAACGGCGACGGCTGGTGCGGGATCGTTTACTGGAACAAACCGGGCAAGTATTACGGCACATTCCCCCTGTTCCATTACAGTGCGAACAAAAATGATCTCAAGTACATCGGTCCCATCTGGTGGGAAACGGGGTATCGCGGCAATACCAATTTCGGGTTCTTCCCCCTGCTCTGGTCCTTCGACCGGGCAGGCATGTTTTTCCCCCTCTGTTACTTTGATGAACGGGAGTTCTACTCCTGGATCTTTTCCATGGAGATCACGGATCATGATTTTTATCAACGGCACTACAACCGGGAACTTCTGCCGGATGATACGTATTCCATGACGAAAAAAGTCGGGAAAAGTCTCTGGTATTATGCGCTGCTCTGGTATGGCGGGTACGATCACTACCGGACCCTCCCGCCGGATCATCCGGACCAGATCCTGCACAACTGGCTGATCGAAAAGAATTTATACTTCAAAGAGACCGGGAAGAAAGATTTTCATTCCAATACATTCTACCGGTTTTTCCAAAATCGTTTCGACAAGAGCGCAACCACGGTAAAAGAAAGTTGGTTCGGGCTGTTCCCCTTCTTCCATTACAATTCGTTCCGGGATTCGTACAAGTTCAATCTGCTTTTCGGGCTGGGCGCAAAGGCGGTCCGGACCCCGGCAAAAGATCAGAACAGTATCTTCCTGTGGCTGTTCAACCGGGAACACGAACGGAAACGGGGCAAGTTCGCTGTGGATCCGGCAGATACGTTCCGGCACGTTGTCGGGTTCCTGTGGCACGATCAGACAAAGACATATTGGCAGATGACACCGGAAGCCGCGTTCCGTTTTCAGGGGATCGATCCCGATCAGCTGAGCCTCCGGTCTTATCTCGTTATCCCGAAGGATATTGAGGAGTGGGAAAAAGGATTCGGAAAACAGCAGGCTGCGCTGATGAAAAACAGCAAAAGCACCAGCATCTGGAAACATTTTTACAGCCGCCCGCTCTACCGGACCGCTGTTCTGCCCACGCCGAAAACTGCCGCTGAAGCCGAAGCGCTCCTGAAAGATCTGAAAGATACAAAGCATTATGTCCCGGTCACAGAGAAGAAGCGCATCCTTTTCCCCTTCTTCCGGCAGACATTCATTCAGGAAGGCGATCGGCTCAACACGGACACCGGCTTGCTGATGAATCTGCTTTTCCGGAGCCGGACCGCACCCTACGAACACTTCTTCCATATCCTCGGTCCCTTCGGTTATCTCCGCAAAATGGAATTTGCAGAGGGTGATTACGAACGGGAAAAATTCCGCTCCGACTTCCAAATGAGCCTCCTCGCCTACAAAGAGGAACATGACCGGTACGAACGGAAAAAATCCGCCACAGACCAGTTCCGGGGAATCGATGAAGATGAACTGCGCCACCGGATGATCCTCACCGATCCCAAAGCGATCAAAGTCTGGGAGAAAAATGTGGAAAGCCGCATCCGCATCCTGGCGCCATTCTCCACGGTCAAGGTCCCCAAGACCGCCGCCGAAGCACAGGCTCTGCTGGATGAAATGAACAAAACGGAACATTTTCAGCTCAAGAAAAAACGCGCATTCGGCGTGGCACCCTTCTTCCACCGGATGACGGACAGCGATGAAACGCAGACCGATCTGCTGCTGGGCGCCCTCGCCTCCTTCCGTTATTCCCCCACCCGGGAACTGACCCACATTCTCGGACCGCTGGGATATTATCACCGGATCGACCGCAGCGCAGCGGATGCAAAATACGGTCAGCAGTTCAAAAAGGAAAACACCTGTATCTTCTTCGTATACAACAACGATGAGCAAAGCCGGATCCGCACCGCCGCTTCCGGAAAGGAATCGGAGCGTGTTCTGCCGTATCTGCTGACCAGACGCCTGCGTCTCACCGATGCCGGAGAGATCGCTGCCTGGGAACGGAAATACACCGTTACCGCATGGATGAAAGATCCTGTCAACCCCGCCCCCACTCCGAAGTCCGTGGCAGAGGCGAAGGCGGCGCTGGACCGCCTGGAGGCGCCGGATCAGTTCCGGGATCAGAAACAGAACAGCAAGGGGATGTATCCTTTCCTGGATGTGACGCGCGGGACAGATCAGAACAGCACATCTGTTTTGCTTGGAACAGTTTACAAACAGAAAGAAACGAAGGATGAAACGGGGACTTCCGATCATTTCTCCATCCTCGGAAAGCTGGGATATTTTGCGGAAGATTCCAAAACAGAAGGAGTCGCCGGGAAACAGAATACCACCCGCAAACGCTATGCGTTCCTGACCGGACAGAAGGTCGATACCTTCTGGGAACCGACGCCCGAAACCCAAAAGAATTGGCAGACTTTTGGTTCCGAAAGCCTGCGGGAACGGCTGCTGCTGACCAATCCGAAAGACATCCGGAAATGGGAGAACGAACAGGTTGTCCGGCTCTGGGAACAGGATCCCACTGCGGAAAGTTATCCGGCGATCCCGAAAACCGGGGATGAAGTCCGCGCCCTCTATCAGAAGAACAAACAGGCAGAACGCTACCAGCCCGTCACTTCCACCCGCACCGATGTACTTACCCCCGTAATTTTTACCGCCGGGAGCGACACCGAGGGGAATCGGGATTTCACCCTGCTCTCTCTGCTTTCCGGGTATGAAAAAGAGAAACAGGAAGAATCGTTCCACATTCTCGGGCCGTTCGGCTTCCTGACAGAAACCTGGCATCTGAACGGGCAGTTCCCACACGAGAAACGGAAAAAGACTTATTGCTGGGGCGGTCTGCTCTTCTACTCGTTCCGAAATGATTATTTTATCCCGACCCTTGCGCACAAACAGAAATTTACGGAATATCTTTCATCTTATTACATCCGGTGGCTGATCGACCCACAGACAAAGAAGTCTGAGAAAGATGATGTGGTCCGGACTCTGAAAAAGCAGTTCACACTGGCAGACGGTACCCTTTCCTGCGCCGTACCGGAAAATGCCGCCGATGCCATGAAGTTCTCCCGGGAATATCACGCCGATCACTATTACGAGCCGGATACGGAATACGGGTTCGGCATTGCGCCCCTGATCCATTATTCCGGCACGGAATCCGGCAGAAAATCCAAACTGATCCTGCCGCCGCTCCTCTCCTGGTATTGGAAAAACAACACCGCCTCCAGCACAAAGATCCTCTGCGGGCTGCTCTATTCCGCCAGCTCGGAAAAAAAATATGATGATCCGATGAACGTGCGCTTCCTCTCCGATCTGCCCGACGCCAATCTCATTCTCTCCAGCTGGGATGAAGAAAAATTCCTGAACGGCGATCTGGACATCACCGGATATCAGGATGAATCCCGCCGGATCCTGCTTGTTGCCGCCAGACACTACGGAAAGGTCCTCTACTGGAAAAACAAAACGCCGGAAGAAGTGAAAAATCTTTACGACCTGCTCGACAGGAATTATCTCTTTGAAGAACCCAAACGTAACGAGGGATACTGGGAAAGAATCCGGAAGTGTATGAAAAAACTGAAGTTGCCGGAAAGCCATCTCGCCACCTGGAAGAGCCGTCAGCTCCTGCGGAAACAGTTTTTTGATCAGCACGTGGAAAGCTGCAATTTCTACGAACGGGGCAACTTCGGCAAGCTCCTGTACCGTTACGCTTCCAGCCGGAACCGGACAGTCTTCTGGCTGGGCGGCGGACTCCTTGCCAAGTACGAAAAACAATCCAACGGCGAAGAAAATACCAGTGTTCTCGGCTGGCTCTACCGTTCCCGCGTCACGCCCACCGAACAGACCCGGCTTTACTTCCCCTTTGTGAAGACACACAAAGACCCGCAGAAGGAATCGTTCTCCTTCCTCTGGCGGGTGGTCAATGTGGAAACAAATCAGAAAACCGGTGAAAAATCCGGGCATATCTTCTTCATCCCGTTCTGAAACGTATAAAAAGATAAAAAAATGCTCATTCCGGGCATTGCGTTTTCCGTTTCTGCGTGTATCGTATCTGCAAACAAAACGAAAAGGAACTCCAATGGCGGAAAAGGTGTTGAAATGGCTTCTGGTGGGACCGGGCGACATTGCTCATACCCGTGTTGCTCCGGCGCTGGTCACGGCAGACCGGTCCGAACTGGTGGCGGTTTGCGGCTCCAAACGCAGAACCCGTACGCTGGAACTGGCGGAAAAATATCAGGTCAGTCTGACCTTTGATGATTTGGACGAAGCCCTGGAAAAATCCGGTGCGGATGCAGTTTATATCGCCACGCCTCACCCGCTCCATGTGGATATGCTCAAGCGGTCCCTTGCTGCCGGAAAACACGTCTTTTGCGAAAAACCGCTGGGAATCAACGCCGCAGAGTGCCGGGATGCGGTCCGGGCGGTCCGGAATGCGCCTCATCTCAAGACCGGCTGCTCCAATTACCGGCTCTTCACCAGACAGTTCCGCACGCTGGAAACGATTCTGAAAAACGGGGACGCCGGCGAACTGCTGGGTGCATGGATGCAGGATGAAGAGGGGTATTACAACCCGGGCAATCATCCGCTGCTCAAATCGGCGGGGGCGAATCCGGAACACGGTTTCGGGTTCTATCTCATCAACATGGCGCAGAAACTTTTCGGGAATCCGGAGGCGGTCTTCTGTGCGGCAAGCTCGTTCAACTGCGAGCAGAAAACGGAATACGATATTGAGGATCTGCAGAACATCATTCTCCGGTTCCCCGGCGGAAAACAGGTCACGATCCTGCTGAACTTCACCGCACAGAACGTGCCGCTGAACCACGCATATTCCTTCACCTGCAGCAGGGGCAGGATCGTTTTTCCGGCGTGTCCGCCCCATTTCGATGCACCGGTCCGGCTCATCACGCCCGGATCGGACAAGGTGCTGGAAGACTCTGTGACCGGAACGGACGGCGGGCGACCAAACTGGCATCTGCCTATGGTTCAGGACTTTGTAGATGCCGTACTGGACGGCGGGACCCCCTTCTGTTCCGTGGAAAGTGCCGCCATGACTGCGGTCATCACCGACGCCATCGAACGCTCCGCCCTCACCGGGCAGTGGGAAGCGGTGCCGGAACTTTTTTGAAAAACCCAATCGAAAGGATGTAACAATATGAGCAACAACAACGATCAGAAAACGTATAAAATCCTCGTGTGGGGCGACTCCATCGGCAGGCAGTGCGAAGTTCCCTGGCCGGACCGCCTGCTGCGCTCCATGCAGGTCTCCTTCTATTGCGGCACGGATGTGGAAGTGGTCAATATTACCGAGTGTGGTCTTTCGGGCATCTGGGGGCAGAACTACTTTGAGGAAAAAGTCAAGCCTGAAAACCCGGATCTGGTCATTATCCAGTTCGGTTTCAATGATATGCGTCAGGATAAAACATTCGGCGCTCACCCCATCGGTACGCCGGATGAATACGAAGCAGCCATGTGCAACATGATCCGGAATTCAAAAAACATCGGGGCGGAGGTGCTGGTGCTGGGCAATCATAACTTCGCCTTCGGCAATCTGCTGCTCTATCCCAACGGTATGGACGGCGATCAGATGGTGGAACTCTACCGGCAGCGGGCGGAAAGCGCCGCAAAAAAGGAAGGCGCGGATTACATCAACATGAATGATGTATTTGCAAACAATGGACTTACATCCATTTCCGGCACAGTGGACGGCTGCCATCTTTCCGATAACGGCGCCCGGGTCTATACCTACACCGTGCAGCGCTATGTGATGAAAAAACTGATGGCATAAGTTCCGTCAGCGTTCAAAACATTTCTGTAACATTTCAGAACTTTTTTATCAATTTTCCGCCTTTTTCATTGGAAAATGCGGGCAGGAGAGTGTACCGTTAAAGCAGGACCAAACCAACGGAAGGAGTCAGCTTATGAGCGGGATTTTTATCAATTCGGACGCATGGAATTTCTGGATCGCAAAACCGGAACAGATGACCGCAGAGGGCATCCGGGCAGATGTGGATTTTTATACTGCCGGCGGCGGCGTGGAAGCCATCTTTTACAATATGAACTTTCAGCGCAGTTTCTACCCGACCAAGGTCGGTACGCCTTACGATAAGGATCTGGAAGTGACGGAAGACGGCACCTTGCTCCTGCGGGGGGAACCGGTTACGAAGGTGAACGGCGCAGATGAGTATAAAATGTTCTATATCAACTACACTACGCTGAAAAAGAATTGCCCGGACTACATGCAGCTCCGTTACGATTACTGTCACGAAAAGGGCGTGGAAATGTGGCACAGCATGCGGATGAATGATGTCCATCATTCCCGGATCGGACAGGAACACCGTCCCCAGCACTGCGACCTCTGGCAGGAACGGAAGGACCTGATCCGGGCGTGGTATCGCCACAGCTGGCGGGGAGAATGGGTGGATGGCGACTTTGATTACGGTCAACAGGAAGTTTACGATTACCACCTTGCCATGGCGCGGGAGTATCTGCTGGACTATGAATCGGACGGGATCGAGCTGGACTGGCTCCGCTGTGCGCCTGTTTTCAAGCCGGGTTACGATGAGATCAATACACCCATCCTGACCCGATTCATGCGGGATGTCCGTGCCGCCGCCGATGAAGCGGAAAAGAAATGGGGACACCGCCTCCGGATTGCCGTCCGGGTGCCGGGTCAGGTGATGGATGCCATGGGGATGGGCATGGATGTTTACACGTGGGCAAAGGAAGGCTTGATCGATGTGCTGATCCCAAGTCCCCGGGATATCTGTACGGAACAGGACTATAACGTGACGCTGTGGCGTCAGCTTGCGCCCGCCCCGGTGATCCTCGCCCCGTGCATCGACTGCGCCCTGAAAGCCGCACCGGGGTATGAATGGAGTTTCCGCTATACCACCGAGACCGACTGCGGTTTCGCAAGCAATTACTATCAGCAGGGGGCGGATACGATCTATCTTTACAATCACTTCCCCTTCCAGGCAAAGGAACACCCGGAAATGCAGCGTTTCCTTTCGTATGTTGGCGACCGGAAAAAAGTGGCGGCACACGCACGGCGTCATGCGGTCACGAACCACGTTCAGAACGGCGAAGGGAAGTTTGCAGGCCTCACATTCCCCCATCAGATCTGGAGTCAGTGCTGCAACGGCGGCGTAAAGGTCAATGTGGGTGAGAATGTAGCGGGGAAGACCGCAAAGGTTGTGATCGGAGCGACAAAACCCCTTGATATTGATATCCTTGTGAACACACAGATCTGCCCCATGCTCCCGAAGGATACGCCTCTGCCCGACCCGGTTCCGGCGTCAAAGGACAAGCAGACGTGGTATGTTCAGGCAGAGATCCCCGCCGGGCTGCTCCATGAAGGCTGGAATGTGGTGGAGATCTTCCACAAAGGCTGGTTCACCCTCCTCGCCGAGGAACTGATCTGGATGGAAATCGTGATCGACGGCGAAAAAGGCTAAGCAGGTTTTAACAAGTTGTCAATTCTTTGAGCAGGGCTTTCCTGGCTTTGCGGATGGCGGCGGGTTCGGGCGTAAAATCGTTGAACGCCCGGAAGACGGTCCGGATGATCTTCCGGCATTTTACCGGATCTTTTTTCATCAGCTGCCGGATCAGTTCCCAGTCCTCCATGCCTTCCCGCTGCGCCTCAAGGCGGCAGGAACTCCACACAGTTCCGTCTCTGCCCGGATAGACCAGATGGGTGTCCCCCGGCGGCAGATAGTTGGGGCCGCTGGTATGTTTGGTGGCAGTCTCCTCAAAGGGATCCTGCCGGGAGCCGTCAGGATAGGAAAAATTGTAATTCCAGCCCCAGTGGAGGAAGCCTTCCAAGCCGTAGTTGCCGCATCCCCAGCCCAGCAGCAGGGGGCGTGTGAGTTCCCCATCCAGCAGACGGTTCAGATAGGGTCCGCCGGGACAACAGCAGGTGTATGTCCAGAGGTGGTCGCCCTGGACACGCATTGCCACGAACTTTGCCTGATCTGCCTGATAGTTCTGCACCTGCGGACACCAGATATCCAGTGCGCCGGGGGTGTGTTCGGTTTGGCAGACCGCATCCATCAGGGGGATTCCGGGCATATATTTCCGGATCAGTCCGGTCAGCACGCGGAAGGCTGTGGCGTTTTCATAGATCGGTTCATCGGTAGCGTGCTGGATCCAGCGTTTTTCCAGTTTGTTTTTTCGGATAAAGTCCATCAGCGGACGGCAGATCGCCGCAAGATCGCTGTTCCCCACCACACTCTGAACGGAATTTTTGGAGCACAGGACCTCAAAATCCGTCGCAGTCCAGCCGCCCTCGCCGCGATAGGCAAGGTGTCCGCCTTCGATCCAGTGGATCCCGGCGTCCGTATAGACTTGGATCAGTTTCTTCAAATTCTTTGTATCCAGCGAGAAAGAACCGTTGTCATACTTCAGGAACGGAGTCAGCGGGACCAGAAACATATTCTGCCGGGCGTGTCTCATCATGGCGGCATGTTCCGCCACTTTCCGCCAGAATTTTGCCGTGAACGCCTCGGCGCCGCTCTCCCCTTTCAAGTTCGCCCAACTGGTCCAGTTGGTCAGGAAAATGGAATCTTTCCCCACTTCCGGCAGGGTGACGGCATGGACGCAATAACGGAAGCTCATCTCTTTCCGTTCAGCTCCGTCGGAAACAGTCAGCGTGATCGTATTTTCGCCCGTTTTCGCATTGCGTTTCACAGGGAACTGCACCAGAACTGCACCGGGTCCGCGGAACGTACCGCCGCAGGGCTTCAGGGGGTCATAGACACGGTATGGAGCAAGGCGGACGGCAGATTTTGAGACGGTTTTGCCGTTCATGGCAGCGAAGCAGTCTTCTGCAGTATTTATGTTGACGCAGACATCCACCATCTCAAAGAGTTGGCATCCCGGGGTATCGGCAGCGATAGAGATCTCCGTCTCTGCGGAAACCTGATCCACCACCAGCACAATGGAGGCGATCCCGCCCCGTGGCACATCCAGCACGGGAGTTTTGGTTTTCAGAGCGTTTTCTTTCAGCTGATCCGGGTACAGCCATTCCAGTGAATCGTGCCAGTAAAGTTTCATCGTATTGTCCTTTTCCGTTTATTTTGAAAGACTTTTCAAATCTTTTCGGGCGTCGTTGAGTTGATCCAGTTTCCATTTCAGGCAGTCGGCATCGGTGGTATAGAGCATGGTTGGTTCCCAGCCAAGACGGGAGTCATACTCCACCAGCGGAATGGTCTCACGCACATTCTGTTCTTCGTCGTCCAGGATCCGGTGCATCTCTGCGATGGCAGCTGCTTTCTCCTCCGGGCTGATGCCTTCCGCCGTTGCCTTCAAGCCCGCCCGGAAGTAACACATCACATTATACTGAGTCCGGACCGTGTGATAGAGGAAACTGCCGATCCCGGCTTCCCGTTTGGCGAAATCCTGTTTTTCTGCCGGGACACGGGGAAGCAACGCCTGCATCTTCCGGTTTCCGGCTTCCAGCAGTGGCAACTCCTTCTCCGCCATGGCAATGGAACCTTCCAACCGGTCCACGGGGCAGCTGTAAGTGGGGAACATATACTTCCAGCCGGTGCCGTGTTTGATCCCGTTGTTGTACTCATATTGAGGGTGCAGGGGATCGGGCATGGTCACGCCGGGGAGCGTAAAGGGATAGGATGGACCGACCCGCAGAGGCCCGTACTGGTCGTATGTGGTGGCACTGTGCCAGTAAAACGCCTCGCTCCAGTCCCTCCAGACGGCAACGACGGAATCCGCATTGGCTCTTCCGAAGTCCCGGGCAGCTATCGCGTGCGCCTGTACTGCAAAGTCTTTCTCCGCATCGTTTTCCGCCGTAAAAGCGAACTTGACCAGTTCCGAGATCACGCCGGGAGTGAAACCGTAGTGATGACTGTCCATCAGTCCGGCGAGCCCCCATTTTTTCCGGGATTCCCGGATGGAAGAGCAGCGTTTCTGCCAGCGGAATGGCACGGGTATGTACGGCACCACGCCGCAATCCCATGTCATGCCGCCGGTATTGGTCATAGAAGTGAGGCGGATCCCCCGTTTTGCGGCGAGCGCGGCTTCGGAAGCGAACACGGTGCCGGGACCATCCGTGGTAATGGAGTAATCCGTTACCCAGGTGGGGATGCCGTATTTTTCGATGGCGTTATCCCCCATTTCATAGGTCACATGGAGCGTGATATCTGTGGGCAGTTTTTCGATGAGGGCAAGGCGTTCCTTCTCCTCCGCCCAAAACCAGTTGTAAGTCCAGAAAAGCAGTTCCAGATCCGGGTTGTACCGGCGGGTCACATCCCGCACGAGCCGTATCCAGTCCGGCCAGTCAGTGGAGGGGTAGAACCCGTTCATCTTTTTCGCGCCCGGAACACGATTCCACCAGTAACCGGCGGTATCGGGATCGCGGGAGGGAAAGGCAATGGATTCGCCCACAAAGACCAGCCCCTTGATCCCGGGCGCATTGCGGATGATGCTGCCATAGAGATCGTCATAAAACGCTTCCGCACCGGGATCCAGCGGGTGACACTCCGCCGCCTGAGTGTGGAAGTGGGGATAGATATAGACATCCAAGCCGTATTTCGCCGCACGGGCGACCTCTGCATTGATGTCGATCCTGCCGTTGCGGGTCATATCCGGCGGCTCCCGCAGGAAGATGAGAATGGCATCCATACCGGCGTGAGCGATCTGCGCAAGATGTTCATCCGGAAAATGTTCAAACTCCCATCCGGAGTGGGTCATGCGGGGTGAGAACAGGCGGGTAAAGGTGCGGCTGCCCTGTTTGACCGCCGGGAGCCCGCGCAGGTTCAATTCATCTTCCAGCCGGTAACAGCCCTGCGCCGCCTCCCGGGCAGTGGCGCCGGTGATAGCAACAACATTTTCCGAAGCGGTGATGCGGGCTGTAAGGGGATCCGGTTCCGGTGCGATACCGATGGTAATGATCTTTTCCGTACCCTCCGGAACGATGGGAAGTTCCAGCGCCATACTGTTGCGGAAATAGTCCTGCATATCCAGCGCAACCTGTTTAATCACAGGAGCATCGGAGAGCGGAACGATTTTCCATGCGGTGTCGATGAGTGTTTCATCCGCCTGTACCGGTTCGGCATCGGACGCAAGACGGGGCGGATGCAGGATGGCAAGGCGTTTCCGGAAATCGTAATTCTTCTCCGTCATGGATCACCTCCCGGTTCAGAGTTCACCCAGTTCGTTGAATTTTTCCACCACTGCCCGGATGGAAAGTTTATCACCCGGCAACTGCACTTCGCTCTGGATATTTTTCAGGCGGGGCGCTTTCTTGAGGAGACCGATGATCCGTTTCCAGTCGATCGTTCCCGCACCGGGGAGCCAGTGGTTGTCCCATTGTCCGTTGTTATCATGCAGATGGCAGTTGACCACATCAGGGAGCATTTCTTCCAGGATATTCTGCTGCCAAACGGGTTCGCAGCCAACCGCACGCCAGAGGTCGTTGACCGCATTTTCTTCGAACTTATGCCCCTCTTCCATCAGGTGTGCATGCCCGGAGTCAAAGCACAGTCCCAAATAAGGCGTGGGGAATTTTTTCTTGATCTCAATAAGGATCGGGGACACATTGGAGCGGACCCAGATGTTTTCGATGCCGACTGTCACGCCCGTTTCCTCCGCCACCGGCAGGATCTGATCCAGCGCAGAGCAGATGTTGTCGATATGTTTCTGCAGGGGGATCTCCGGGTAGTGAAAGTCGTTGCCCACATGGATGGTATAGGTGTCCACGCCCATATCCTGACAGATCTGGAGGCAGAGCTGCTGACGGCGGATCATCTGGGGACGGAATGCGGGATCGGGGTAGATGGGGTCATACACGCCCTGGAAAGGAGAATGGGCATCCACGAATGTCAACCCGGCATCGCTCATTTCGGAGCGGAGTTTTTTAGCGAGGTTGGCATCCGCCATGATCATGGAGATGAGGGTGCTGGTCAGCACAAGATGCTTTGCACCGCAGGCGGCAAATTCGTGCATGATATTGGCACGGACGGAGTTCGGCACGCCGGCGAACCCGTAACAGAACGTAACCGGTACCTGAAACATAGTTGAATTCCTTTGATTTTGTTTTGATAAAGTTTTCCGTTCCGGGGTTAAAGTACACCCCGGAAGGACAAAATCAAGGAAGTATTGCGCAAAAGTCCGTAAAAATCACAGAACTTTTGAGAAGAAGTCACGCACACGTGGGATCGTGCTGTTGCGGATCACTTCATCCGGCGTACCGGAAACAACGATCTGCCCGTGATCCATGAAGATGATCCGGTCCGCCACTTCCGCTGCGAATCCGATCTCATGAGTTACCACTACCATGGTCATGCCTTCCTGTGCCAGATCTTTCATGAGGGCAAGAACTTCGCCCACCATTTCGGGGTCGAGAGCGGATGTCGGCTCGTCAAAGAGAAGCACATCCGGGTTCATGGCGAGGGCGCGCACGATGGCAACGCGCTGTTTCTGTCCACCGGAAAGCTGGGCGGGATAGACATCCCGTTTATCGTACAGTCCGATCCGTTTCAAGAGAGCATCTGCCCTTTCATCTGCCTCCGCCTGCGTCATTTTTCCGGTCTTGACGGGTGCGAGAGTGATATGTTTGCGGATCGTCAGATTGGGGAACAGGTAGAAGTGCTGGAAGACCATTCCCACATTCTGCCGGTAATGGTTGATGTTCAATGCTTCATCCGTAATCACCTGATCCTTGAAGCAGATCGTGCCGGATGTGGGTGTTTCCAACAGGTTGAGACAGCGCAGGAAGGTACTTTTCCCCGATCCGGAGGGACCGACAACGAAGACCGCTTCGCCACGGTTGATCCGGGTGGAAACATTGCTGACTGCGGCAAGGCTGCCGAATTCTTTGGTCAGCCCGGCAATATCAAAAATCACTTCACTCATTGGTCTTCAGACTCCTTTCCAAGCGCCCCAGCAGATAGCTGAGGAGCATCACAACAGCAAGATAGATCAGGGCGACCGCAATCAGCGGCATAAACGCATCGTATGTCTGGCTGCGGATAATATCGCCGCCTTTCGTCAGGTCCTGCAGGGCAATATATCCGGCGACACTGGTCTCTTTCAGCAGCACGATCAATTCGTTTCCGAGAGCCGGAAGCACATTCTTGAACGCCTGGGGAACGATGACGGAACGCATGGTCTGCGTATAGGAAAGCCCCAGACTGCGACCCGCTTCCATCTGACCGCGGTCAATGGACATGATCCCCGCCCGGAAGATCTCCGCCACGTAAGCGCCGGAGTTGATGCCGAAGCACAGGCAGCCCACCAGGATCTTATTGCGGCTGGCGGCGAAGACAACGAAGTTCAAAAGCAGGATCTGCACCACCACGGGGGTACCGC
>JAGAPM010000175.1 GCA_017623265.1 Lentisphaeria bacterium
ATCCGGAAAAAGTACGCTGGCACGGAATCTTGCCGACCGGTTGGGCGTTTTGTATGTGAACACGGGATCTCTTTACCGGGCGGTTGCTTTGAAGGCTCTCCGTTTGGGAATCCCGACCAAAGATGCCGCAGCGTTGAGTGCAATGCTGGAACAGACAAGTCTGCGCTATGCAAAAGATGCCGATGGTAAACTGGATATCGAACTGGATGGCGAGTTTCCGGGGCAGACTCTCCGCAGCGCAGATGTCGCAAAAGGTGCTTCCGATGTGGCAACTGTTCCGGAAGTCCGTGCCTGGACTCTGGAAATCCAGCGTGATACCGCAAAGGAAAATACTATCGTTATGGAAGGACGGGACATCGGAACAGTCGTGTTCCCGGATGCCAAATATAAATTTTTCCTTTCCGCATCCCCCCTCGCACGGGCAAAACGCCGTCTTGCGCAGGAAGGCGAAACACTGGACGGTGCAACACTGGAAAGTGTCGCTGCCGAAATCGCTGCCAGAGATAAACAGGACAGCGAACGGGCAATCGCTCCCCTGAAGCAGGCAGAGGATGCCATTGCTGTGGATAACAGCGACTGGACGATCGAACAGACATTGGACTATATCTGTAATCAGATTCAGACAATCGACGCCATGGCGTAAGCCGCAGCGCAAAACAGGGCGCAGCCGCGCGGAGCGTTCCGGTTCGGAATGGCTCCGCGCTTCTTTTTTGCTGTTTGCCGACAGCAAAAAAGGAAGCAGTCCGTGATGCTTTTTGCATTACGGACTGCGGCTGCGCCCTGTTTTGCGCATTTTTTTATATTTTTTGCAAAAAAAAGTTGTCTTTTTATAATATAATGCCTTGACAAGCTCTCTGAACAGATGTATGTTGCCAATGACTATGACTAACTAAAAACAAAATCAAGGTGTAAAAATGAGACAAAAACTTCTTCTCGTGGCTGCAGTTTTCTTCGGGATTCTGGCGTTTGTGTTATCTTATCAGCAGATCAATGCGGAAAAAGCAAAGATCAACAGTGTGAGAGAGGAGATCGTGGTCATTGCTTTGAATGAAGACCTTTCTGCAAGAGAAGTGATCAAGGAAGAACATCTCACCCCGAAAAAAACGTACCGTTTCAAGGGGGATAAAGCAAACTCCTACATTACCTGGAAAGAGCGTAACAATGTGATCGGTTGCAAAGTTGCTTCTGCCTATACGAAAGGTGAGATCCTGACTTGGCATGCAATTGACACCAGCTCGGAAGAAACCGGACGCACCGGCCTGACGGCGAAGATTGACAATGGCAAGGTGGCTGTCGCAATCCCTGTGGATGCTGTTTCCTCCATGAACGGTCTGGTCCGCCCGAACAACCGGGTCAATGTGATCGGGACCTTTACGAAGCCGGGTGGACGTGGCGATACGGTTGAATTGATCACGATGACGCTGATGCAGGACATCCGTGTTCTTGCCTGCGGTTCGGATATGGGATATCAGAATGTGGGGCGTTCCAGCAGCCGCAGTTATGGTACCATGACGCTGGAAGTTACGCCGTTTCAGGCAAAAGTATTGATTTTTGCCCAGCGTAAGGGACGCCTTTCCCTGATCTTGCATCCGCCTGCAGGTACGAGAGAAACGAACCTGCAGCAGGTCGAATGGTCTACCATCACCGGTCTCAGCTCCGGCGCAAATCAGCGCACAAATACCGGCAAGAAGTAAGTAAGAGGAGTTGAAACAACCGATGTTTCAGATCATATTGAAAACACCCGGCGCACAGGGGCAGAAGATCAATCTGCCGGATGGTGCCTTTATGGTCGGAGCGGATGCGGGAAATCACCTCTGCCTGAATGCTCCGGGGGTCTCCCGGGTGCATTGCCGCCTGACTGTCCGTGGAACAAAACTTTTTGTACAGGACCTGAACAGTTCCAACGGTACATTTTGTAATCAGAATCCGGTAAGCAGTCAGGAGCCGGTCCAGGTCCCGCCCGGTGCGGTATTGCTGATCGGTTCCGTTCAGATCGAAGCGGTCGGAACCGAAAAAACAGAAGCTCCTGCAGCTCCGAAAACGCCGGCACCCGAACCGGTTTTGAATGAAGAAGAACGCCGTCTGGCTGCCAGTGTACAGCAGGCAAAAAATTCATCCGAATCGGATTCCGTTCCGGTTCTGGCTGTCTCCGGGATCCCCGCTGCTGCCCGTCCGATGGTGCAGGAAATCAAGAAGCAGGCTCACGCTGAGTTGCTGAACCGCTTGAATTTGAAACGGTTGGCAATGGGGGAAGTGACTGAAGAACATCTGGAGGAGAAAGCGAAAAAAGTGATCCACGAGATCCTGCTGGATCTTTCGATCCCGTTGCCTCCCGGTGTGACCCGTGAAAAAATTGAAAAAGAACTTTACTATGAAGCGATCGGGCTTGGTCCGTTGGAAACGCTGATCGCCATGAGTACCATTACGGAAATCATGGTCAATGGTCCGGATCACATCTATGTGGAACACAAAGGCGTGTTGTACCGGACAGATATGGCGTTTGCGGATAACAGCCAGGTCATGGCTGCGATCGAGCGCATTGTTTCTCCTCTGGGCAGACGTATTGATGAAAGTTCGCCCATGGTGGATGCCCGTTTGAAAGACGGCTCCCGTGTGAATGCGATCATTCCGCCTCTGTCGCTGGTCGGTCCTTCCATTACGATCCGTAAATTTTCCAAAGATCCCCTGAAGGTTTCGGATCTTGTGTCGTTCGGATCGATCACGGAAGATATTGCCGCATTTCTCGATGCGTGCGTTAAATTGAGAAAAAATATCGTGATCTCCGGCGGTACCGGATCCGGTAAAACGACTCTTCTGAACATCTTGAGCAGCTTCCTGCCCAACCGGGAACGTATTGTGACCATTGAAGACGCCGCTGAACTTCAGCTGCGTCAGGAACATGTTGTCCGGCTGGAATCCCGTCCGCCGAACATTGAAGGCAAGGGGGAAGTGGCGATTCGTGATCTGGTGAAAAACGCTTTGCGTATGCGTCCCGACCGGATCGTGATCGGTGAATGCCATGGCGGCGAAGCGCTTGACATGCTTCAGGCTATGAATACCGGGCATGACGGCTCTCTGACAACCATTCACGCCAACACCCCGCGTGACTGCCTCTCCCGTCTGGAGACCCTGGTCCTGATGGCAGGCTTTGACCTGCCGTTGCGTGCGATCCGTGAGCAGATCGCTTCTGCCATTTCGATCATCGTGCAGATCAACCGCGAAAAAGATGGCTCCCGTAAAGTGACATGTGTCAGCGAGATCGTCAAGATGGAAGGTGATATCATCACCATGCAGGATCTTTTTGTGTACAAACAAACCGGGTGGTCAGAAGATGGCAAGATGATCGGAGAACATGTGCCGACCGGCAGTATTCCCACCTTCACAGAAGACTTCAAACGGGCTGGTTTACCGTTGGATCTCCTGATGTTCCAGCCGAAGGGAGGCAGCTTCTGATGATGGACTTTATCAATACCAATATCGTTCTGTTGGCGAGTGCGTCTGCCGGATGTTGTGTGTTCTTCTCGGCATATATTATTATTGACTTTATGCTCTTCACCGGCAACCGGTATAAAGAACGGTTCATTCAGGAAGCTGCAGTGGAAATGGATGACGTGCTTCTGCAGATCCCGCCGGGAAAGATTTTGGATGTGAGTCTTGCCGGTTCAGCGATCTCGGCATTTATTGTGGTGGGGCTGCTTTGTCTAACATCCACTGATCCCTCCTGGTCCAAAATCATTTTTCTGGCACTGGTGGCTGTTATGATCACATTCCCGCTGCCGCGTCTGTATCTGCGTCATTTGAGAAAACAGCGCTTGCAGAAATTTTCCGATCAGCTGGAAGATGCCCTGCTTGCGATGTCCAGTTCTTTGAAAGCCGGTTTCAGTATCAATCAGGCAATGGAAAGTGTGGCGCAGGAAAACCGGAGTCCGATTTCTTTTGAATTCAAACTCCTGACCAATGAGATCCGCCTCGGTGTCCCGCTGGAGGATGCGCTGGAGAACATGAATAAACGGATGCAGAGCCCGGATTTTGAGCTTGTTTCTGTGGCGATCATCACTGCCCGTCAAACAGGTGGTGAGTTGACCGGAGTTCTGGAGCGTCTTGCCGGAGTGATCCGGGAACGGGTCCGGATCCAGCAGAAGATCCGTTCGCTTACGGCTCAAGGGCGTATGCAGGCATGGATCATCGGGCTGGTTCCATTCGGTTTGATGCTGGCACTTTTCTATATCGCGCCGGATATGATGGACTCGTTTTTCTCCAATTTTATCGGGATCCTGCTGTTGATCGGGGTCATCCTGCTTGACATCTGCGGGTTCCTGATGATCCGCAAGATCACAACAATTGACATTTAAGGAGTTGCCGGATGAGTTTTTCAATTGTTTTACAAGTTATAGCATCTTTGAGTTGCGGTGTGGCTGTGACTGCCATCCTGTTGCTGTTTTTTGATATTTTTCGCAGTATTGAAGTGGAAAAAACGGTCAATGAAGATGAATACCGCCGGGTCCCGGTCGTTTTCCGGCTTTTTATGCCGCTGGTTCCCAATATGATGACGATCGTTCGCAGTGAATCCATGCAGACTACGGTACAGAAAGCGGATGAACGCCTGGTTATGGGCGGATATGACACCGCCATGACCGGCGAACAGTTCGTTGCTGTTCGGCTGCTGATGGTGTTTTTCGGCGGACTGTTCTTCGTTCTGTTCCTGCTCGCCGGGCGTACCATGAGCGGTTTGCTGATCCTGCTTTGTATGCTGCTTTATCCCAATGCATGGCTGAATTCTCTGGTGGCAAAGCGTCATTTGGAAATCCTGAAGGCTCTGCCGAATGTGCTGGACCTGTTGACCTTGAGTGTCGAAGCTGGCCGTGACTTCCTGACTGCTCTGCGTGATGTGGTCGGACGGCGCAAACGGGATGCGTTGAATGAAGAGCTGCGCCGCACCCTTCACGAAATTCAGTTGGGCAAGTCCAGACAGGTTGCTCTGAAAGAGATGGCGCAGCGCGTGCGTCAGCCGGAGTTGACCACGGTCCTTCATTCCATTGTTCAGGCAGACGAACTCGGTGTCAGTATCGGGCAGCTGCTGCGTGTTCAGGGAGACCAGCTGCGGGCAAAACGTTTTTCGCTTGCGGAAAAACTGGCAAACGAAGCACCGGTCAAAATCCTGTTCCCGATCGTGGTCTTTATTTTTCCCTGCGTGTTCCTGGTGTTGATGGGACCCCTGATCTCGCAGGCGTTGAAGTCCTTCGGCTCATAAAACGTTGGCAGGAGTGGAAAGCATGATCGTGAATTTAAACAGAAATACAACCATCGCATCCCGACCTTTTTATGCGGTTCGGCTTTGGGATCGGACCCGGGGAATGATCGGGCGTGATTTCAGTGCGGATCTGGATGCTGTGGTTTTTTCTGCATGTCGTGCGATTCATACTTTCTTTATGAAGATTCCGCTGGATGTGCTTTTTCTGAATCGTGAGAATATTGTTGTGGCACAACGGCGGAATCTGCAGCCGTGGCATCCCTGTGTTTGTTCCCTGCATGCGTGTACGGTGGTGGAACTTCCGGCGGGGACACTTGAGAAATCCGGAACCTGTGCCGGGGATCGTCTGGCATTTCAACGGCCGGAATGAAATGATGAGATTTTAACCATTTGGAGGTTTTTGGTAAAATGAAAATTGTGTATTTGAATGGAGACAATGCGGGTAAGTCCGTAGATTTGACTCCGTCCGGCTTGACAATCGGCAGAGAGACAGATAATCATCTGCAGCTGCCGGTTGGCGGTGTCTCCCGCTATCATGCCCGTATCGAATTTGTCGAAGGTGTTTACATGCTGCGCGATCTGGGCAGCACAAACGGCACGAAACTCAATGGCATCACATTGCAGAAACTGGAGCCGTTGAAAGCGGATGATATTATTGTGATCGGTGAACAGCAATTCCGCGTGCTGGATCCTGAAGGTGGAAAAACGGACAGTAAGATCGGCACAAGTACAGTGAAGATCCCGGCAAATGTGCCGGTTCCAGAGCCTGCCGTGCCGCAGTTCGTGTTCCGCCCCGATTCCGAGATCCAGCCTCCGCCTCCGCCGCCGGTGACAGACAGTTCGGAAACGGCAACGGTCAATATCGCACCGGATATCGCAGAAGCCGGCAGCGATTTCTTTGCAAAACGAGATAACGATGGCAACCTGTTCAAGAAAGAGGAAAGTAAAAAAGAGCCGGGCAAAAGTACCCTGCGCGGCAACTTGATCTTTGTTCTGGTGATCCTGATCATGATTTGTGGCGGGATCCTGCTCTTTATGAAGTTGAATCCGCAGGAAAACAAGGGAAAGAAAAAACAGAAAACCGAACACACTGCCTTGAGTGAGAACGATGAGTTTTTCTTCTTCTATGAAAAACAGAATGTTGATAAGAAAACACAAAGTCTGGTCAAGAAGAAAGTTTTCTGTAAGAGAGTCGGTGATGTATATCGGATCCGTATGCAGTACAACAACCACAAAGGAAACCAGCAGGTCTGCATCGATACGGAAGAATCCGTTCCGGTAGATCTCATTAACGATACCTATCGGGATAAAAGAGATATTACCCGTTATTCCAGCGAAAATCACCATGTGCCCTCTTATGTGGGAAACAACCTGGAATGGACGCGCCTGATCATTGGAAACGGCAGAAATATTTCTGATGTCACCTCCACCGGAAACAACGAACCGTCATCCTTCAAAAATGCGGAAGATGAAATCAATATGCTCATCGAAACCTGTACGGTGAATGGACAGCGTATGCGGGATCCCAATGATACCCGGAAACTGGCGGTTGAAGCGTACAAAGAGGCCCACGATTACCTCCGGAGTATGGAAACCGATCCAAAAGCGAAGTCCCTTGCCATGCAGAAATTCCGGGAAGCGGCTGATCTGTATCAATCCCTGAATTCTCCGGAGCATCAGGAAAAATACAACGAATCCTGTGACCGTGCCGATAAACTCCGTACCGAACTGCAGGATTTCTACCGGCAGGAATACAAAAATGCACTTGCCGCATACCACCAGAGAAAGTACCAGGAAACGATCCGGATCTGCCAGAAAGTGAAGGCAAGTTTTGACGAAAATACGGAACCTTACGAGGAAATGGACCGTCTGGAAAAGAAGTGCAACTCCGAGATCAACAAGAAACAGAAGGGTAAGAAATGATGTTGAAAAATATTTTGATCTGCATGGCGGCTTGTCTGTTGTTTGTTCTGCCTGCCGCTTGTAAGAAGAAAGAAGCAGAACCGGTCAAGGTGATCCAGCCCACATTGATGGTCAGGACTATGCCCGAGGAAGCCGTCCTTCTTATCAATGGAAAAATGATCCCGGCTGGAAATAAGATTCAGCTGACAGAAGGCAATTACACGGTGCTTGCCGAGGCTGAAGGATACATCCCGGCCTGGAAAAATATTACCGTCAAAAACGGTGAAAACAAGACAGAAACAATTACTCTTGAACAGACGAAGACCACAGCGCTTCTTACCAGTGGTGAAAGTGGTGTGCGGGTCTCTCTCAAGAAGAGTGATGGTTCAGTGGAAGCTGGTTCCACACCGCTTTATGTTACCAATCTTACTGCCGGTGAATATGCGCTGACCGCAGAAAAACCCGGTTTCACCACGCAACAGTCTTCCTTCAAAATCGATACGAAAGGTATGTCTGTTCAGCATCAGATCCAGCTGGATAACACGATCGGGTATCTGGAGTTGGCTCTTACACCTGCTGATTCGGTGGTCTTTGTCAACGGAAAGGAAGTTGCTTACAATGGGCAGCGTCTTCCGTTGTCGGAAGGGAAACATAACATCCGAGTGGAAAAGAAAGGTTATGCCACTCAGAATGCGGAAGTCGAAGTGAAACGGAAAAACACCACGATGGTCGAGTTCAATCTGCGCGAAAAACCGGCGAAGCTTTCCGTTGTGGTCAAAGGACATCCGGATGCCGTTGTAAAGATCAACGGTCAGGAAGTCAATTCCCCTGAAAAATGGCAGGAAGTCCCTGCCGGTGAATATAAGATTCAAGTCAACAAGCCGTTTTATGATGAAGAGGAAAAGACCATCGTTCTGAAACCGGAGCAGGAAGAACAGATCGTGATCAATGATCTGAAACGGAACACCGGCTCTGTCCGGCTGCATCTGGAGCATCCGGGCGTAATCATTTCCCTTGACGGCAAAAAGATTGGCGCCACTCAGCCGGATCCCAATGGCGGGGCAAAAGATTTTACGGTCGAAGGGTTGGCTGTCGGCGGAAAATACAAGTTTACATTTGAACATCCTTATCAGTTCGCTTCTGTAACCCGTAATGTCACGATCAAAAAAGACAATAAACATGTGACTCTCCGTGTTCCGTTTACGATTGCGAACTCCACGATCAAGTATCGCAACGGAAGCAACCGTATCAGCGGCAGGGTCTTTGTGAAAGAGATCAGCGATAAGGAATTGAATGTTACGATCCCGACGAAATCCGGGAAAGGGGCATACAGCGAAGTGATCAAGAGTGAAGAAGTCATTGTGGACTATCTCCCCGAGGTCAAGATCGATCCTGCCTATCAAACATCTTTCTTCGATTTGCTGAAATCTGCCGGGAAGTAAGAAGGAACTTTCCGGATGTTTGGATATCTGATTGTTTTACTGGCGGCAATGCTTGTATTCAGCCTCGCTGCCGCCGGCACTTTCCTCTATGCAGCGCAACGGGAAAATCCCGCATTGACCGCATTACCGCGGCATAAGATCGCCGGCATGGTGTTGGGAACCTGGATCATTTTCGCCTGTGTTCCTCATGTGATGCAGCTGTTGGAAGGAAGTGTATTTGCCTCGCCGGTATTGCTGTATACTGCAGCAGTCATCCTGACGGTTATGGTCTGGAAATATTCGGATTATCATTTTGCCCGCGGTCTGGCTGTTGCATTGATTTATGTGGCATACCTCATGCTGCGGGAGGGATACGCCTTGAATCCGCCGTGCTATCCCGTCTTTGCGGTTCTGTTCTTCCTGACCGGAACTCTGGGAATCGTGATCGGCGCAAAACCGGTGTGGCTCCGGGATTGGCTGGAAACTGCGCAGAAGAAGAAAGCGATCCGCCTTGCTTCCGGGATCCCGTTTGGGGTTGCCGCAGTTATTTATGCAGCTGCGTTGATCGTTGTTGTATTTTTTGTCTGATGGAAGGAAAATTTATGATCCCTGAAATAACCGAATCGGAACTGGCTTTTATCCGTGCGTGCAAGCCGGAAAATGAAATGGAGTTTCTCCGGAAAATGGAGATTTACGGCGAGTTCCTTTATCAGACGAATGCGACGATGAATCTGACCCGGATCCCGGAAGAAGAGTTTTGGACGAAGCACATCTGCGATTCCCTTGCTCTGGCGCTCCGATATGAAATGCCACGGGATGGCAGACATCTGAAAATGTGTGATGTCGGCTGCGGGGCAGGGCTGCCTTCGCTGGTCCTGGCTGCGGCGTTTCCCGGTCTCTATGTGACCGCAGTGGATTCCCGCGGAAAAAAAGTCAATTTTGTTGCGGATGCCGCCGGAAAAATGGGGCTTTCCAATTTGCGTGCGATCCATGGTCGGTCCAACGAACTGGCACGGCAGGGCGATTTCCGCCATGCCTTCCGGCTTGTCACTGCCCGGGCGGTCGGTTCTGCGGAAACTCTGATCCGGGAGGCATCGGGGCTGATTTCCGGCAACGGTGCGCTGGTCCTTTACCGGACGCCAACTCAAGCGGAACCGGAAGCGAAATGGCTCAAATCTCTTAAGAAACCCTATCCCTTTGAGCTGACGGAAACGCTGGAATTGCCGGGTGATCACGGTGAAACAGGAACCCGTCTTTTTCTGGTCATCCGCGGACTGTCCTGAAAGCGGGTGCAAACATGATTGAATTTCAGAAAATCGCGGATGCGGAGGGGCTTGCTGCCATTCGGGCGATCGCGGATGAGATCTGGCCCGAGACTTTCGCCCCTATCCTTTCCCCGGAGCAGATCGCTTACATGATGGAGATGATGTACGCTCCGCAAGTCATGGCGGATGAACTGGCGCAGGGCTATACCTTTGAGATCGTCCGGATCGACGGCGAAGATGCGGGTTATCTTGTCTGTTCGCCGTACCGCGATGATATGATGAAAATCCACAAAGTCTATCTCCGCAGCAGATTTCACGGTCGCGGCGTGGGGCAGGCGATGCTGGAGGAAGCGCAGCGGATCGCCCGGACCTGTGGCTTCAAACGGGTCCGGCTGAATGTGAACAAGCAGAACTTCCGCGCGATCAAAGCCTACGAACGGAACGGGTTCTGCACGGTTGAATCGGTAAAAAATCCAATCGGAAACGGTTTCTTTATGGATGATTTTGTTATGGAAAAAAGAATAGGAGAGAATGAATGAAAAAAGTACTGATCATTTTGTTTGCAGTGTTTTCCTGTGCCGCCCCGGTCATTTCTGCGGATAAAACGGAATTGCCGGTGATGTATGAAAAATTCAAGGATCAAACGCCGCAGGAACTGTGGATGCTCGGCAGTATGTATTATAATGGGGATCGAGTGCAGCTACGGCCCCGAGACCAACAAAAAGGTCCTGAAGTGGTGCGAGGAGCTGGACCTCAAGGCCAACGTGG
>JAGAPM010000176.1 GCA_017623265.1 Lentisphaeria bacterium
AAGAAAAAGAAGACGCCCCAGAAGGAATGATCCACCTCCGGTCATTTCACCGAGGACCATGTGCTTTGCCGATCATGCGGCTAAAGCCCCCTCCACAGAACCGGCGGCAGTAAGCACCCCCGCTGAAGCTGAAAATAAAGAAGAAGGTGCAACAGACGAAAAAACAGCCGTCCCTGCAGAGAAACGTACAACCCCGACAGCTGCGGAGCTCCGGAAATTCCAGAAGGAGGTAGAGACCTTCCGCAGGGATTACGCCGGGACTCATGCGCTTTCTGTTGAGGGACTTTCCGAGGAATATTTTCCGGTTCTGAAACAGACCATGACAGACGGGATGTGGACCTTTTTTGAGAAGACCCATAAGCGTTTGAAAGATGCAGGTACTCCTTCTCAAACCGCAGCAGCGGAAGCGTACCTCAAGACTCATTCGGCAGAAAGAGAAAACCGGGATCAGATTTCTGTGGAAGACATGGAGAGTATCCGGAAATTTATGAAGGAACAGCAGGAGTGATTTCCGCCTCCGGACGGACTTTTGCATCGGAGAAAAAATGGTTCCTGATGTACAGAAAGAAATAATCGGAAGGACTCCGGTCTATTTGGTGGAAGATCATCACCATGCTCTGGTTCCGTGGCGGGAGGTCTGCCGGGAACTTGGCACTCCGCCTCATGTGCTGACACTGGATCACCATACAGATACCCTGCCGGCATTCACTCATTACAACGAAGTTCACGGGACACGCCATCTGCTCCGGATCTCTGTGGAAGAGGCGCTTGACGATCTGCGGCACGATGAACACTTCGACTTTGCAGTCCGGAACAATCTGATCCGTTCCGCAACGATCTTTTCTCATGTCAATTTTGCGATTGATGTCAATCCGGCACTGCAGATCATCCATGATCCGCCGCCGGATGAATCACCGGAAACACTGGCAGCCTACTACGCAAAAATCCTTGAGTCCGATTTTTTAAGACATAACCTTGAGCAGGCCCCCCTTCCCTGCGCAGTTCCGTACATTTTGGATATCGACCTGGATTGCTTCAAAGGAGAGCGGTCTGTCATGCCGGAAGATCCGGCAGTTTTCAGGGATCTGGTCCGGAATGCAGCGGCGATCACCATCTGCCGGGAACGGGACTGGGTCCGGCTGCTGAATCTGGATTTCGGCAGGCAACAGTACGAGTTCTTCCTGAGCAAACTTCTGGAGCTGATCCGGAACACGCTTGAAAACTGATTTGCGTTCAATCAGAATCCGAGATCCGGCTGAATACCCCAGGTCTCTTCTTCCTCGTCTGTTTGTGCATCCTCATCCGCCGGAGCTGCCGGTTCAGCACCCTCCGGAACAGCGTCCACTCCGGCTTTCTTCGGCTGTCTCTTCGGCTTTTCCGGAACTGCCGTCTCCCTGACTTCATCAGCAACCGGTGTCACAGCTTCCGTTTCCGGAGTTTCCACATTCTCCGGTTCTGCGGATGCCGGTGCCTCTTCCACGACTTCAGCCTCGAACAACTGGGGATCAGCGGCATTATCGGTTTCATCCAGATAACGCACGAAAGTGATCTTGAGCAGTTTCCGCTGGGCGATGGGCGTACCGCCGGCTTTGGGCGACCGCAATGGAGCATCCATCAGATTGATCTGCTGGATCTGGCGGGTTTTCTGGGGAGTATCAACTTTGATCTCGTAAATGGAATTGGGGCGGGGCGTAATCATTTCCAGACGGCATCCTTCGGGAATGATCCGGTACTCTTTATCCGTAATGAACTTATCGATCACGGTCCGTTTCATGTAGACTTTTCCGGTCTTCTTTTCAGAGTAAACGATCCCGAACTGGGTCGTTTTATCATACTTCCGGAACTCGTACAGACGGTCGATATAGATCTTTTCGGGGATATTGATGATCTTGTAATCGCCGGTCCGTTCGATGCACAGCAGGTGGTCCACTTCGCTGCACAGGACGGTATCTTCACTCTTGACATTGGTTCCGATATAACAGTTTTTCTTGTCCCAGCCGACACGGATATTGTTGAGCGCCACCTTGTGCATGTCGATCTTTTCAAAGCCATCCAGGCAGATTTGAGTGCGGCGTGGATAGAGATGCCCGTACTTGTCGATCAATCCCTGCAGGAACTTGATGGCATATTGCTTAATGCGTTTCAGGTTCTTTTCTGCGGCATTGAGCGTCTTCTGCTGCAACTCGATCTGTTCGCGGTTTTCATCGATTTCAAAGGCAGAGATCCGGCGGATGGGGATTTCCACCAGACGGGCGACCTCGGTATCCGGAATAATCCCTGCGGCCATCTGGTTGAGCCGTTCTTCCGTATCCTTATCAATGGGAACGATGTGGGGACCGTTCTGGATATTGTCGTAAAGTGCCTGTACGATTGGCTGCCATTCGGAGCGGAATTTTTCCAGCCCTTCCCGGACTTCGGCAAACATGGCTTCGCGGGATTTACATTTTTCGATCCGCTTGTAGATCCGTTCTTCAATGAAGATCTGCGCAAGGGTGCGGGCGAGAATTTTTTCCAAACATTTTCCCGCCTCAATCTGCAGTTCCCAAGTCAGATACTGGACCAGTTTTTCCGTGTTGCGCTTCAAGATTTCCGTAATGGTCATGCAGCAGGGACGGTTGTCCATGATGACCATGGGAGTACAGGAAATGGAAAGCTGGCAATCGGTGTAAGCATACAGGGCGTTCAGCGCCTTTGCCGGATCGTAGCCCCGGATGGGATTCAACTCGATATTGACCTCTGCCGCCGTAAAGTCTTTGGAGGAGGAAATCTTGATCTTATTCTTTTTGATGGCGTTGTCAATGGAGATCAACAGCCGTTCGGTGTCGATGGTGGCAGGGATCTCCCGGACCACGATATTGCGCCCTTCGATCTCCAGTTTTGCCCGGACGATCAGTTTTCCTTTACCGTCTTCATACTTGGAAACGTCCATGATCCCGCCCTGCAGAAAATCGGGATACAGGGTGAACGGTTCGCCTTTGAGATAAGAGATCTGTGCCTGCAGCACTTCCACAAAGTTGTGGGGCATGATCTTGGTGGTAGTCCCGACGGCGATCCCGTCCGCCCCCATGATGAGGAGCGTTGGGATCTTGGAGGGAAGTACAACCGGCTCCACATTTCTGCCGTCATAAGAATCGACAACCTGCGTAATATCCCGGTTGAACAGGACATCTTTCGCCAGCGGCGTCAAACGGCATTCGATATAACGGGGAGCAGCTGCAGCCATACCGGTGATGATGCTGCCGTAGTTGCCCTGTTTATCAATGAACATTTCCTTGTTCGCCAGATAGACGAGGGCGCCGTAAATGGAAGCATCGCCGTGGGGGTGAAACTTCATTGTATCGCCGACCACACCGGCGACCTTGTGGAAAGAGCCGTCATCCGTCAGGTGCATTGCCCAGAGGATACGGCGCTGAACCGGCTTCAAGCCGTCGTCGATATCCGGGATCGCCCGGTCCTTGATGACATACGATGCGTACTCGATAAAGTTTTGATTCATCATCTCCCGCAGCCGGGCATTGGAGCTGGCAGCACTCTGGCGTGCATCTGCATTCACAGCGTTTTCATCATCCGGTTCGTCCTCTGCGGAATCGGTTTCCGGTTCGTAGTATTCTTCTTCCTCCTGCGTATCGGTTCCGTTCTCCGCAGTATCCGGAGTATCGGGTGTTTCTTCTGCAGGGGTCTTGACTTCTTCTTCGATTTTTTTCTTCTTCGCCATAATTTACACCAGATTTTCCACAATATGTTCCCAGCGTTCCGGCGTATTATCGCCCATATAGAATTTCAGCATTTCGGGGATTCCCTTGCTGTTTTCGATCGTCACTTTTTCCAAACGGATATCCTCACCGATGAACTGCTTGAACTCATCGGCGCTGATTTCCCCGAGCCCTTTGAAGCGGGTGATCTCTGCACCCTTGCCCAGTTTCGCCGCCATGGCATCCCGTTCCTCTTCGGAGTAACAGTAATGCGTTACCTTCTTGTTGCGGACACGGAAAAGCGGTGTTTCCAGAATGTAAAGGTGCCCACTCATGACCAGCGATTCAAAGTAACTGAGAAAGAAGGTGATCAGGAGGTTCCGGATATGCAAGCCGTCCACGTCCGCATCGGAAGCGATAATGACTTTTGCATAGCGGAGATTTTCCAGATCTTCATCAATGTTCAAGGTCTTGGTGATGTAGAAGAATTCCTTGTTATCGTAAACATCGATCAACTGTTTTCCGTAGCAGTTCAGGGGTTTCCCGCGGAGGGAGAAGACCGCCTGATAATCCGGGTTCCGGCTCTGGACCAGACTGCCGCCTGCAGAGTCACCTTCCACCAGGAAGATCATGGTTTCATCCGCAAATTTGGAGCGGTCGCCGAAATGGTGCTTGCAGTCCTTGAGTTTGCTGTTGCGGAGGCTCAGAGACTTGGTCATTTCCTTGGTATTGCTTTTGATCTTGTTGAACGCCTTGCGCAGATCTTCGTTGCGCTTGACTTTTTCCAGCAGTTTTTCGGCTTCCGGCGGATTCTTGAGCAGGTAGTCGATCACGGCAGTCTTGACCGTGTTTTCGATCCATGATTTCACATCCGTATTGCCCAGTTTGTTCTTGGTCTGGGATTCAAAGACCGGCTCCTTGACCTTGACCGCGACCGCACCGATGATACCGTCCCGCAGGTCCCGCGCATCAAATTCGCTGCTGAAATGTTCGTTCACCGCCCGGAGCAGACCGCCTTTAAACGCGGAAAGGTGCGTACCGCCGTCGGATGTATACTGCCCGTTCACGAAGGAAAAATATTTTTCCCCGCTTTCGGCGGCATGACAGAAGGCAAATTCGATCCGTTCGTCCTTGTAATGGATGGTAGAGTAAAGTTCCGCTTCGGCTTCGATCTCATTGCTGAGCAGATCCTGCAGCCCGTTTTTGGAGTAGTAACGCTGATTGTTCAGATACAGGGAAAGTCCGCTGTTCAGATAGGCATACATCCAGAGACGGCGTTCCACAAACTCAATCTTGATTTTGTAATTGACAAATTTTTCCGGGTCCGGCGTGAAGGAGATCCGGGTCCCGTTCCGTTCTTCCGTGTCAAAATCTTCCACACTCTGGAGTTTGCCGTACTTGAACGTGGCACGCTTGCCCTTGCCGGACCGGATGGATTCCGCTACAAACCGGCTGGAAAGCGCATTGACTGCCTTGGTACCGACCCCGTTCATCCCGACCGTAAACTGGTACTTATCAGAGTTGAACTTTCCGCCGGTGTTGATGTTGGAGACGCAGTCCACCAGTTTTCCCGGGGGAATCCCGCGCCCGTAGTCACGGATCGTGAATGTATTTTCTTCGATGGCAACATCGATACGTCTGCCGTAGCCCATCACATATTCGTCGATCGCATTATCCAGCACTTCTTTGAAAAGGACATAAATCCCGTCGTCCTGATGGGAACCATCGCCCAACCGTCCGATATACATACCGGGACGCTGGCGGATGTGTTCAAGCCCCTGCAGGGTCTTGATATCATCTTCGCTGTATGACTCTGCCTGTTCCCGCAGCAGGTCGTTTTCCAGTTCTTCTGTCATAACTTATGGTAATCCTCTTATACTATATTTTATATTGTCATGGCGTAATATAATCCGATTCCTGATTTTTTCAAGTTCCGGAAGCATGATCTTCCCTTGTATTTTTTTGAGCGGGGGTTATATTACTTTGGTTGACAAGGAGAAAAACGACATGAGCGAATTTTCAAAACTGGAAGCGAAACTGGGGATCACGTTCACAGATCCGGATCTGTGTAAAGAAGCGTTCACCCACAAATCATTTGCTGCAGAGCATGACTTGAAATACGATAATCAACGGCTGGAACTGCTGGGCGATGCCGTAGTCCAGATTATTCTTACAGAAGAACTTTTCCGACGCTACCCTGCTCTGCAGGAAGGGGCGCTCACAAAGATCCGCTCCGCTCTTGTCAATCAGGATTCTCTGGCACGATTCGCCCGGGATCTGGAATTGGGCGAAAACCTCCGTCTCGGCAGAGGCGAAAAAGAGATGAACGGTCATGACCGGGCATCTACGCTTTGTGATCTTTTTGAAGCACTCACCGGTGCGATCTATCTGGATCAGGGTTTGGAAACAGCAAGACGTTTTTTTCTCGATACACTGAACCGGCTTGTTCCCGATCCGGCTGCCGTTTTGAGCGATCTCAACCCCAAAGGATCCCTGCAGGAATTCACTCAGCAGTTGGGAAAAGGCGTCCCCCGCTACAAAGTGCTTTCTGTCTCCGGACCGGATCACAAGCCGGTCTACGAGGTGGAAGTCTCAATCCAAGGGATCGAGCCGGAAACGGCCAGTGCTTCCAACCGGAAACAGGCGGAAGGTCTTGCTGCCGGAAAACTGCTGACACGATTGAAACAGGAATTGAACAAACAGGATAAAGGAAATCAGAAATGAAACCTTACGCTCTGGATCTTCCGCGCAAAGTGCTTTTCGGCATCAGCGCAGCCGATAAACTGGCAAAAGAACTGCCGCAAAATGCAAAAAATATCCTGCTGGTCGCAGGAAACCATGTGGTCAGAAACGGACTCGCCGATCAGATCGCAGAAGATCTCCGGGACAACGGCAAAACGGTGAACATCATTTCCGGCATTTCGGCAGAACCACCACTGGAAGATGTGGATAAAGTCATTCTCGCCGGACGGGAATGTAATGCCGATGCCGTGGTGGCGTTGGGTGGCGGAAGCGTGATCGATACAGCAAAAGCCGCAGCAGCGATCATCCCCCGTGAAGGACTCTGCACAGATTATTTTTCCGGTGAAAAAACAATTTCGGAAAAAGGCTTGTTCTTTGCGGCTCTGCCCACAACCGCCGGGACCGGTGCGGAAATGACAAAAAATTCCGTCCTGACTGAAAAATCAACAAATATCAAAAAATCATTGCGCAGTCCGTTTATGACTGCCGATCTTGCGCTGGTAGACCCGAATCTGACCTTCACCTGTCCGCCGGAACTCACTGCCGCCAGCGGGCTGGATGCCTTCGTTCAGGCTGTGGAAGCATATACAAATCCGGCTGCAGGACCGTACAGCAAGGCTCTGGCAATGACAGCGCTGGTGAAAATCGCATCCAATCTGGAACACGCATACCGGGAACCGGACAACATTGCAGCCCGTTCCGATATGGCGGAAGGTTCCATGCTGGCGGGAATGGCATTCGCCCCCTGCGGACTGGGTGCGGTTCACGGGCTGGCACACCCCATCGGCTCCCTGCTCCACATTCCACACGGCATTGCATGTGCGATCCTGATGCCATACATTTTTGAATTCAATGCGCAGGAAGCGGAAGAAGACTATGCGATCCTTGCATATACGCTGGGACAGACCGGTTGTACGCTGGCAGATGCCGCCGGGGCGTTTGTGCGGGAGGCAAAACGGCTGGCAAAGGCATTGAATGTGCCGGAAACATTCCGGGAATACGGTCTGAAAGAAGAACACTTCCCGTTCATCGTAAAAAACTGTCGCAGCGCCAGCATGAAATCCAATCCCCGCGAAATGAGCGATGAACAGGTTCTGGGACTGTTGAAAAAACTGATCTGACGGTCAGTCTTGTTTCAGGATGCAGCTTTCCGAAACTTCCACTTGTTTCGAATCGGCGGATGCTGCCATGACTTTGACTGAGAAACGGTACGCTCCGGTATGAGGACGGATCACACGCATGGATTTGAGAAAAATCGCCTGACTGCCCTTCTGCAGTTCGTAACGGACCGGCGCAAACATTTCCAGTTCATCAATGTACTGGGAAATGAAAAGGGTGGCAGCGCGTTCCAGATCCACTTCCAGAACAGGGCGGATGTGAGCTTCGATCCCGTTTTCGTTCAGGCGTGTCTGGTTTTTGTAGCTTTTGATCGTAAAAATTTCCGGCATAATTGACTCCGTTCTGTTCCATTTCTGAAACAATGTACCACATTTCGCCGCTTTTTCAACAAAAAAAAGTATTTTTTCTCTGAAAGATCATTGAAAAGATGGAAAAAAGAAGATAGATTAACGGAATGACCCGTTTTTGAAAGAGATAACAGACCGTGACTGCGAAACTGAAACAATTTCTGCTCTGCCTGCTCTGCATGATATTTCTGCAGAGTCCGTTTCTGCTGCACAGCGCAGAGAATCCGGCAGACGACAACATTTCAAGCGGGATCAAAAAATTTCTGTACGCTCTGAAGCTGATCCGTCAGCATTATGTGGACGGCGATAAAGTTTCTTACAAAAACCTTTTTGAACTGGCACTGCAGGGACTGTTGAAAGAACTGGATCCTTACAGTGCTTACGAAACGGAAGAGATCTTCAACAAAACACAAAACGAAAACCGGGGCGAAAAAGTCGGAATCGGCGTGTACGTCATTCTCCGGCTGGGCAGTCTGGAGATCCTCAATGCAGATCCGGAAAGTCCGGCTGAAAAAGCAGGATTGAAACCGGGTGATATGATCCGGGAGATCGATGGTGAACCGGTCAACGGCAAAAAACTGAATGAAGCGGCATCTCTATTACAGGGAGAAGCCGGTGTCCCCGTCAATCTGAAACTTTATCGCCCCTCCACAGATAAGCACATGGAATTGACAGTGGAGCGGCAGAAATTGCGTATCCGCTCCATCTCCGGCGCAAAAATTCTGGATCCGTTTTCCGGCACCGGTTATCTGCGCATAAACCAGTTCAGCCAACACACGGCTGAAGAACTGGATAAAGCGCTTGCCGAACTGAAAAAAAAGAATCTGAAACAATTGATCATCGATCTGCGCGGAAATCCCGGTGGTCTGGTGACAGCAGCGGTCCAGACATGCAGCCGTTTTCTACAGCCGGAGACAACGGTCGTTTCCCTGATCGGCAGAAATGAAAAAGTCCTGAAGCGTTTTACGGCGGAGAAATGCCTTGAAAACTGGCAGAATCTGCCGCTTGTACTGCTGGTCAATGGTGCAACTGCCAGCGCAGCGGAGATCATGACGGCATGTCTGCGGGATTACAAACGGGCTGTGGTCATCGGAGAACAGACCTTCGGCAAAGGAGTTGTCCAGAATCTGATCCCCTTCGGCAAAAAAGAAGCGCTCCG
>JAGAPM010000177.1 GCA_017623265.1 Lentisphaeria bacterium
GACTCTCTCATCCGTTCCCAGATCTTCGTTGGCAAAGGTGCGGGCAAGGGTGAGAGGCGTATTGTTCAGCCAGACTTCCAGCTCCGGGATGTCCGCCGTATCAAAGCCCAGAATCAGGCTGCAGCGCCGTCCGGGTTCCGGCTTTTGCCCCGCATGGATCCGCTGGTGATCGGCGAATCCGTTTTGCGGCAGATATGCCGGAAGTGTGTGTGCAACGGGCTGACCGTAGGCATGGGTGTCCTGAAATGTGACCACATGGCGGCGTCGGGCGGCGTGTGCCGTTGACGGCGATCCGATGGTATTCAGTGCCTTTTGATAATCCTCCGGTTCCCGCATGGCTGTCTGGGAATCCATGTGATTGAAAAGGTAGATCCGGTCCGCACCCTGATAGAAATAATCGGATGCCTGACCTGCCAGCAGAGCGGATGTTTCCGGCATATAGTCGCTGGCAGGGTAGGGGCGGATCAGCAGTTCCAGTCCGGCGCAGATCTCCACCTCTTTCCCGAGGATGCTGCGCCAGAGAGCGATGGGCATGCCGGTATCGGACGTCGAAAAGAACGCAGTCGGCACGATTCCCTGAACCAATCCTTCCCGCACCCACGCTGCCACATCCATGCCCCGGGCGAAGGCATCGTCCGGCGTGGCGGAAATGCGTGCTGTGATCCGGACCGGATGACCGAGCCGCTTTTCTGCTGCGTCTGCCATGATCCGCACCGCCCGGTGGAAATCGGTCAGCGCAGCGCGTCCGGCATCCGTATTGCGGAAGCCCACATTGTCCCCGTGGCGCATCCAGTCGATCTCCAGACCGTCCGTGTCGTACCGTTCCAGAACGGCTTGGATGATATTGAGTTTGTATGCACGGACTTCTTCAAAGGTATAATCCAGCGCCGCCACCCGGTGACAGGGATAGCCCGACGCGCGGGAGACCGGGTCCAGACGGAACTCCGGGTGTTTCCGCCAGAATTCTGCGTGGAAAAAGTGATCATCCTCCCAGATGTTGTGGCAATCGTTCATGCGGATGGTGAGCGTGGCGCGTCTGCCGCCTTTCCTTGTCTCCTCCAGCCAGACCTGATAGGGATCGATCCCCATATCCTGCAGTTTTTTTGCACAGCGTATCCAGCCTGCAAAATGATCATCCAACCGGTTGCCCCGGAAGAACATACCCTCATCTCCCCGGTCCTCGATCCCGTGCCAGATCGGGTCCACATTCAGACCGTCCACATTAGCACGCTGCGCCATGAAACAGTAGGTTACCTCTTCCACCTGTCCGGTGCAGTAATGGGCAACCAGTTCCCGGAGTTTTTCCAGACTTGCTCCTTCAATGCCACGGGAGTAGAAATAATGGGAACTATCTTCATTGATCACAATGCCGCTCATAAGATCCTCCGGATGTTTTTTTATTTTGTCCTACAATATAACACCGGGAATGGTGAAATCAAGTCTGGCAACGGAAAAAAATCCTGTTTTTACGCTTCAGTACAGGGGAAAGATGCAGACTCAAACTCCAGTGTGGCGTGACTGATCCCCTGGTGATGAAGAAAATCTTTCAGCAGGGATCGCGTATCTTCCATGCGGGCAAGGTCCTTCAGCTTTACATGGGCAGTCAAAGCGTTCTCCGTGGTACTGATCGCCCATACGTGCAGATGGTGGATCCCCGCAACATTTTCGATTTTATTCAGAGATTCGGAAAGATGAGGAAGGTCGACAGACTCCGGAACGCCGTCCAGAATCAGGTGCAGACTTTCCCGGAAAAGTCCCGCCCCGCTCCAGCAGATGATCCCCGCGATCAGCAGCCCGATCACCGGATCGATCCACGCCGCCCCGGTCCACAGGATCAGCGCGCCGGACACCACCACCCCGATGGAGACCAGCGTATCCGCCAGCATGTGCAGGTATGCCCCCTTGATATTGATGTCGTGGTCCTGTCCTTTGGAGAGCAGAAAGACCGTGAAACTGTTGACAACGATCCCGACGGCGGCAGTCCCTATGACCGCCAGCCCGTTCACCGTCGCCCCGCTCCGGAATTTTTCCACACATTCCCACACGATCAGCACCACCGCCGCAACCAGCAGCAGAGAGTTGACGAATGCCGCAAGAACGGTTGCTTTTTTGAACCCGTAAGTGAAGGTTTGATCCGCTTTCTTTTTCAGCATGAAGAACGCTGCAAGAGAAATGACCAGCCCGCCCACATCTCCCAGATTATGTCCCGCATCTGCCAGAAGTCCGGCGGAATCATACCGGAAACCAAGGGCGAATTCCGCAATCACAAACAGCAGGTTCAGGGCAATGGCAATGAGAAAACGTTTCCCCGTCTCCGGTGAAAATCCGTGATGATGGGGGTCATGATGATCATGATGATCGTGATGATGATAGTGCATCTTACGCCTCCGCCCCGTGGACTTCGTTCAGGTGGGTGCGGCAGAGATCGAACAGTAGCTGGATGTGGTAGTCATCCAGCGAGTAGAAAATGGATTTTCCCGCACGGCGGCACTTGACAAGTCTCATCTGGCGCAGCTGTTTCAGGTGGTGGGACACCGCCGGCTGGGTCATGTGCATCAGCTTTACCAGATCGCAAACGCACAGTTCCGAAAGCAGCAGGGCGTTGATGATCTTGAGGCGTGTGGGATCGGAAAAACATTGAAAGATCTCTGCCATCCGTGCCAGTTCCAGATCGCCTGTCAGTTCCGGCGTGATCCATTTGACCGGATGTGCATGATGTCCGGTACATTCACAGGTTTCATTCGTCACAGCAAATTTCCTTTCATTGAAAAAATAAACATATAAGCAATTGTTTATATAATGTAGCGCAAAAAACAGACTTGTCAAGCTGATTGGAAAATTTTTCCTCGAAATTCCTGCTCCGTGAAGGTTCGTTAATTCCACTCCGTTATCTACCGTTATTCACCGTTTTAACGGACTTTTTTTGCAGGTCTGCACTTGTTCGCTTTTCCGTCACTTCCGGGGCGTGATCACATTTTTCACGCCGCAGGAGCGGAGGATTTCTGCCGCCTGTTCCAGTTCTGCGGGGGTGGGGGAGGGCACATCCGGCATGGTATCGGGAGCGCCGATTGCGGCGAACTTTGCCCGTGCCAGCGAATGATATGCAAGAAGCCGGACTGCCGTGATGTTGTAGATC